>CALJLD010000095.1 GCA_937982665.1 uncultured Planctomycetales bacterium | reverse complement strand
GCACTGTCTCAACCAGTGACCCGGTGAAATTGTAGTCGTGGTGAAGATGCCACGTACCCGCGGTTAGACGGAAAGACCCCATGAACCTTTACTGCAGGCTGATATTGGGCTGTGGTATGTCTTGTGTAGGATAGGTGGGAGGCTGTGAACTCGGAACGCCAGTTTCGAGGGAGCCATTGGTGAAATACCACCCTGGGCCTACTTTAGTTCTAACCCTGTTCCGTGAATCCGGACAGGGAACAGTTTCAGTTGGGCAGTTTGACTGGGGCGGTCTCCTCCAAAAGAGTAACGGAGGAGTCCAAAGGTACCCTCAGCCTGGTTGGCAATCAGGCTTCGAGTGTAAAGGCACAAGGGTGCTTGACTGCGAGACTCATAAGTCGAGCAGGTGCGAAAGCAGGGCTTAGTGATCCGGTGATTCCGTATGGAAGGGTCATCGCTCATCAGATAAAAGGTACTCCGGGGATAACAGGCTTATCGCTCCCGAGCGTCCATAGCGGCGGAGCGGTTTGGCACCTCGATGTCGGCTCATCACATCCTGGGGGTGGAGAAGCTCCCAAGGGTTTGGCTGTTCGCCAATGAAAGTGGTACGTGAGCTGGGTTCAGACCGTCGTGAGACAGGTCGGTCCCTATCTGCCGTGGGCGTTCGAAACTTGAGGAGGTTCTTCTTTAGTACGAGAGGATTTGGAAGGACGTAGCTCTGGTGTTCCAGTTGTCGCGCTAGCGGCACGGCTGGATAGCTAACTACGGAAAGGATAAACGCTGAAAGCATCTAAGCGTGAAGCCTGCTCCAAGATTAGGTTTCGTAGCGACATTGTCGCGAGAGTCCGCTGGAAGACTACCAGCTTGATAGGCCGGATGTGTAAGCGCAGCAATGCGTTCAGCTGACCGGTACTAATGGACGAATGCTTGACCACGTTGATTCAGCGCTCTCACTCAATATGAGAGAACGAATCACGTGATTGGATTTTGGCTGCTTGCAGCCACAAGAACCACAACCAACTTAAACGCGTGTCGCAGGCTTCGCCGCCTGCGGCCCGCTTTCCGGTGACCATATCTGGAAGGCCACACCCGTTCCCTTTTCGAACACGGCCGTTAAGCTTCCAGAGCCGATGGTAGTACTGCAAGTGCGAGAGTAGGTGTTGCCGGGTTATTTTCAAAAAGCCTGCTTGCCCTTTGGGGCTGGCAGGCTTTTTGCGTTGTTGCATGCCCTCGTTCCATTTGGAATCGTATGACGTCGCTCGTCAAACATCTCGGCCCTGCCCAGCAGCTTGCCTTGTTTGATGACCTGAACTATCTCAACATCGCGGAGTTCCGCGGCTTCTGCGATCGCCACGGCATCCCTTATACCATCCACGTACAAACAACGTCCGGCCGGCAGAAGAAAACTCGCGACACAGACCGCAAGGCCGTCGTCCTGGATCGCATTCGCCATTACTTGAAAACCGGTGCGATTCTTCCGCCGACGTGTTTTGCCGCCAGCATTGTCAAGCTCGATTGCGATCCGCCAGAAGAATTCACCGCGTCTGACCGCCTCTACTACGGTTGGTACAACAAGAAGAATGCCGCGCTCCTAGCGCAGTTGCAACAACTCACCGGCGGCAAGTTTCGTGATGGCGCCGTCGCCCGGCTATTGCTGCGGGATCTCTGGACCGCAGGGAAAGCCCCCACGCTGCGGCAATTCGCCAAGGCCTGGCTGAATGCGGAACAGCAAGGCTTGGGTGAACATCCCGAATGCGCCTGGCTCACCGATCGAGCTCGAAAGACGGCCGGCTCCAATTGGAAAGCCAAACGCAAACGGATTGCTCAACGAACGCTGAAGATCCTGGAAAAGATTCCGCCGCCCGCTGACGAATAACTACTGCTTGCTGCGCTTTCTTTTGGTTGTGTTTTTTTCCGCGGGCGCGCGCTTGCCGGACTTCTTGCGCGCTTGCTTCTTAGCGGTCGACTTTCGCTGACCTTTCGGCTGGCCAAGATTTGTTGTCTTGCGCGTCAGCTTCGATTTATCGGCGGCATCGTTTGCATCGGGCGGAATGGCGTTCCGCATGTTCGCGTACGAAAGGGCTTTCCACTGGGCCGACTTGTCGGCGTGTTGCTCAACTGCAACTGCCGCCCAAGAGTAGATCCAGTCCGCGGACCGCAGCGCCAGTTGCGGCGAAAGCGAATAAACCCGGTTGCGCCCCTGCTTGTCCACAGCCAACACGCCGGCCTGCTCCAGCACACCAAGATGCCTGGTCGTTGTCGGCCATGCACACTTGAAGCGGTCAGCAATCTCGCCGGCGGTCATCACGCCGCCTCTGGCAAACAACACGACGAGAATCTGCCGCCGCATAGCGTGCGAGAGCGCATTGAACACGCGATCCAATTCCTGGCTATTCACCGGCCCGGCGCTTTTGTTCGCGCTATCCGTTGACGGTTTTGACATCCCAAAACTCCATGTCTTCGCAGAGTGCGCCCATCGGCTCCCAAAGTTGCATCACGCCTGGCGTTTCGTGGGCTGTTTGCGAGGAGTCGCCCGTCTTCCAAGAGAACGACTCGAAATAGGCCACATTGCCGGCCTTGTCATCGCCGCGCCAGAGTCGGGCCGGCTCGTCCGTCGTGAGCCCCAAACCGTGGAGAGTTCCCCAGTGCCGCGTGAGAATCTCTTCAAAAGCTTCGGCCTGACCGGGCTTGATGCGATAGCGGCACATGACATGAACGGGTTTCGCAGGTTGAGTCATTGCAGGCTCCTGGATAAGTGAAGTAACCACGACCCAAATATAATTAGCGTAATAGCTAAATAAATACAACCAAAAATACTGAAAAGCTGATAAATATCGACAAAAGCACAGGATAGTCGTGGAATGCGCTAAATGAAACCGGCTATCTAAACGCCTCGCCGCCGTCATTTACCAAGGCCCGCAACTCCGCAGCACGCTGTCGCAACAGTTCTATTGACCCGTCGATCTCATCGCACTCAACGAAGAACGTCAGGATCGGCTGGCCCGGATCGATTGCTGTGCCAGGCGTTGGGATATCGGCCAGCGTGCGATCTCGCTTTGCCAGAACCAGCAAGTGTTCACTCAAATGCGAGGAGATTTCGACTCGTTGGTCCGCAAACAAAATGCCCTTCGCATAACATGCTTCTCCAAGTACAGGCGAAATTCGCGAAGGCGCGTCCTCACAGACAGCCGCGTGTTGCGCAACAGCGGAGATGCCGCTTGCCCGCTCCAACACTTCCGCCGAAGCCGTATACCGTGGGTTAACTTCAAGCAGCCAAACCCGACCATCGGAAACAATGAAATCCACACCAATCAAACCGCGGAACGAATATCGCTGGGCGAGGAAATCACCAATCCCTCGGACCTGATCATAAATCTCCGCAGCCAGCTCAACCGGCCCTAACGAACCGCAATATTGAAACTCGGCCGCGCCAAGCTCGGGCAGACCAACCAATTGCTGCGTGACGCCCCAAAGTTCGTAGCCACTCTGTTGGAAAAGAAAAACCGCACCGAACGAAGTGCCGACAATTTCGCGCTGGAAAACAGAACCTTCTTCGCGCGCGGCGCAACTTTCGGCTTCGCCATGTGGCCAGCGACAGATTCCCGATCCGCCAGCTGAACGGACCGGCTTGCGCAGCCAGTTCTCGGGGCCGGCGATCAGCTCGCCACAGGCACCCGGCGAAGCCCGCCGTGTTTCTGGCATCAGAATGCCTTCGCGCGTTGCCGCTTCATACAGCGCAATCGGATCGCGGACAGCTGCGAGGGAACTGCCGGAGCAACCCAACAAATGATGGCGCTCACTCAATGTGGCAATGATATCCGGATGGTTTTCCAGCGCGCCGGTGTACATCCACAACCGCGGACTTAACTCGGCGGCTAGCTCCGGCACGTCCGCCGGCCAACTTTGGGCGACGCGAACTTCACAAAGGGAACGCAAGTCAGCATCACCAAAAAGATCGATCGCGGTCACTTGGAATCCGGCGGCAATGGCTGATTGCGCCGCTGCTCGGGCGCTCGCGCCGACAATCAGCAACTCCGCCTTTTCTTGACCGGGCCCATGCATGTTGGATCTTGCGGCCACAAACGCTTCCGATGGTTATCCCAATTTGGCAAACCTTGACAGTTGGACCACCTCCGCAAGGCATAGCGGCCTGCCAGACGACATGATCCGTGAAGCTTCCGCGGCACGCCGCAGCCCAACTGAGGAAAATCGCGGTTGTGCGGACCGCGCCTGTTTCCGTTATTTCACCGCCTTTAGCAAGACGAACGTGTATACAGCGGAATCGCGCGATGGGGAAGAAGCTTCGCGCATACGTTTGTTCAATCTGCGCAAACGCCTTTGGCGGAACGGAATGATGGCAAGACTACGGAAAGTCAGCGCGAGAACCTGGTGCTGCCTGCTGGTGATTGGTGTTGCCGGTGGTTGCGGCGATGCCGAACAAGCAACCGGCGATGGCGCTCAAAAGATCGAGTATGTCCGCAACTCGCCCAAATCGTCAGCGCCTGAGGTTCACGAAAGCAAAGCTCCGTTTGCCGGTGCGAATCATCTGCACCCCGTGCCAGGCGAAACCACGCTCGATGGGCAAGTGCGGCCAGCGGATTTCTCTTGGCAGAATACCGGACCGGAACTCCCCCGCCATGGCAGCCAAAAGCTGAATGTTGCGGATGCGTGGAACGCAGATCTCCGTCGCAGCGCCATTCCAGGCCGCCCGGCCGAATCGCTGTATCCCAGCGACTCAAGCAGCCAAAGCGCGACTTACGGTCCGCCAACCCAAATCCAAAACGGAACAAATACCGCCAACAATTCCGCATCGGTGAGCACTGCCGGCGGGCCAGCTCTGTTTTCGCCGCCTCCACCGTGGCCAAGATCCGATTCTTCCGACACACCGACAGTTTCCAATTCGGCTTCCATCGCGAGTTCCAACTCAAACACCGCTTCGCGCGAGCCGCCACCGCCGGAGACCTACGGTCCTTACCTCAACCTGGATTCACCAGAGGCGAACACCGGAAGCACTGGAGACAATGCGGCCGAAACGATGACGCCGCGGCGGTATCCGCAAGCCGGTACGGAATCGGCAAACCCGCAAACCACTCAGCAAGACCTGCCTTGGCAGAATTCCGCTTGGGAACAACGCCCGCGCGGTCAGCAATCCACAGTTCAGTTGCCGCCTGCTGTCGCCCGACGCACGGAAGAACTGACCCAGCGCGCGTTTGATCTGGCCGGTCGAGGCGCGACGTATTCCGCACGTCAGGAACTCATCCGCGCTCTGGAAGTTGTGGCCGAATCTTTGGACGCCGCGGAACAGTCGTCGCAACATCGCCGTGCATTGGCTGCCGCGTTCCGCGCTCTGGACGAGGCCGTCGACTTCGCGCCGCGCGGCACCACGCTCCTGCACGAAATTGACATCAAGACTGTCGTGAGTGGGCACCTGACCGATGTCGTCCGCAATGCCGGCGTCAATCTGAAAGACATCTCCGCCATTGAATGCAGCAGGGCATACTACACATTCGCCCAAGAACAACTTGCTTTCGCTTGTGGTTCGCAGCAGCCGGCATCGCTCGCGCTGTACGGCTTGGGCAAGCTCAATGCCACGTTTGTGGAATCAGGTGTGGACCGCTTGGACGATGCCGCCACAAGGTCCATCGTCTTCCATCAGGCCGCTGTTTCGGTTGATGCCGGAAACTGGCGAGCCGCGAATGAACTGGCCGTACAACTTGCCGCCAGCGCAAGATACGAAGAGGCCAGAAGCTGGTTGCAGCACGCCACACAACTTTCCGATGCCCCGGAATTGTGGTCCAACCTGGCCGTGGTCCATAGCCATTTAGGCGAGGAGCGTCTCGCTCGCGAGGCCACCGCTCGTAGCGAGCGATTGGCGCAGCGGTTGTCGCCGTCAGCCGGAAAATACAACGTCCAGTGGTTGCCGCCTGCGGCATTCACCGGTGCCCCGCAAGGCCAGTAAGACCAAGAATTGGCGCAGCGAAGGACCGAAATCAATCATCGAGACGATGCAGGGAAGCAGAACGCGATGACAACGAATAATCGCAACACGTCAACAACTTCCAGTGATGCCAAGGCCCAAGCGTCCGCGTGGCGGATGTCACCGCGTGTGCTAGGGCTATGGATTGGAATTGTCGCTGTTGCCGGCGTGGCGACGTTTGGCTGGCATGCCGCAGGGCAAGGCACGAGCGATGCTCCCAACACGCGTCGTTTCTTGGAGCAGTATGCCGCCGCCAAGGACCGCGCGCAAGGAACTCCCGCCGTTCCGTTTGAATCCATCGGTGGCATTCCCGTCGCCAACGGCCCAGCAACTCAAAACGCGCCCGCCAACAACCCACAAGTTCAAACGCCACCGCAACAGCAACAAGCTCCAGGGTTTGCCGCGGGGCAGTATCCGCGTGTGGCAGATCGGCAGTTCGGCCCTCAAACACAGGTTGCGCATTCGCAAGTTCCCCAGTCAAACGGTCCCGCCTTTGGAAGTGCTGGCGCACCACCCTATGAGCAATCGATCCTTGCCAATAATGTGCAAGATCAAAACAATTCGGTGAACGCATTGCCGTCGCCCAACGTTCAATTCGCCCCGCCTGAGATTCCCTCAGGCGATCCCCTTCGAGATTACCCCAACGTCCCAGCGCCAGTGGGAGGCTTCGGTCAAGCAGGTCAGGCTGCGCCGCAAGGTCAGCCAAACCTCACAATGCCAACTCAACCGCAATTCAGCACAGAAACCATTCCTGGACCCGGTGGTGCGCTCCCCACGCCAGCAGCTTCGGGCCAAGGGACGTACTCGCGACAGCCTGTTCCGCAACAGCACTTTGGTGGGCACCATTCGTATGCGCCTTTCGCCAATGCGGGGACTGGCCCAACAACTCCGTACGGACAAGGTGCCTACGTCAATCCCGGGCGGACGCCGCACGTTCGTGACTATCGCTTGCGCGTGGACGATGTATTGGATTGCGTCTTCCGCATCACGCGTGAAGAGACTTCCAAGCCGTACGAACTCAACGTCGGCGACACCATTCGCGTCGAATCGCTCAGCGAGCCCAAGATCAATCGCGAGTTGATCATTCAGCCTGACGGCACGGTGTCACTATTGTTGCTGGGGCAGGTTCGCGCCACTCGGCAAACCGTCGAACAGTTCCGTCGACGGCTGGAAGAACTCTATCGCGAATTCTACCGCCAGCCGGACATCACAATCACGCCGCTGCAGGTGAATACAAAACTGCTCGACGTGATCAACACCGTCGACAGTCGCGCCGGCACCGGCGGCCAGGTTCGGGAAGCCATCGTCGCTCCCGATGGCACAATCAGCCTTCCGGCGGTCGGCAAAATCCCCGTGCAAGGCATGAACCTTGACGAGGCCAAGC
>CALJLD010000094.1 GCA_937982665.1 uncultured Planctomycetales bacterium | reverse complement strand
TGCATGCATCGCCGCAAGCGCCAATTTCCTAACTCACCTTGCGATGGCTGGGCGGTTTCGATATTTCTACGCCGCTTGTCGGCAGACTGCGTTGATCCCTTGCGCGCCGCCGGCGAAGAAATCACAAGCGCAAAACATCCCCGGCGATGACTGCGCGCATCCCCCGCTGATGAACACCCGCTTGTTGCAGGCGATTATGAACAACGCACCAACCCTCAAGATCGCTCGGCGCATGGTCACATGGCAGTGCGCGCTTGGGATCTTGTTCGCGCTGTTGGCAGGCGACGCCTCCGCGCAATCCCAGGGACTGCCGGAGATCATCCCCCCGGGGGTCACGGCGAATGCCAATGATATTATTCCCGGTGAGCAGGTTGTTGACGTCCAAATCGCAGGTCACCGCGATTTGACCAAGGAGCAAATCCGTTCCTATATCAAGACGCGTCCCGGCCGCCCTTTCAACCCGGAAACCATTCGCGAGGACATTCGCCGCTTGAACCGCACGCGAATGTTCATCAACGTCAGCACGGAATATCGCCGGTCGGGCGATGCCATCACGGTGATCTTCCGTGTCGTGGAACGGCCCACCATCAACTACATCCAGTACTTGGGCAACAAGAAACAATCCAACAATCGCCTGGCGCGGGAAACCAAGCTCAAAGTGGGCGAACCGCTGGACCCGTACACGGTGGAAGAAGCCCGAACCAAGTTGATTGACTACTACAAGTCCAAAGGGATGGGAGAAGTCCACATCTCCGTCCTGGAAGGCATGAATCCGGACGATCGCGGCATTATCTTTTCGATCAACGAAGGCGCCGTTCAGCGGATCTGGGAAGTCAACTTTGTTGGAAACACCATCGTCAGTGATGGCCGGCTGAAAACGCAGATTGAATCCAAGAAGCCGTTCTTCTACTTCTTTGGTGGTTATGCGGAACAAAGGAAGATCGAAGCCGATGTTCAGCAATTGACCACTTACTACCGCGACCTGGGCTACCGCTCGGCGCGAGTCGGGCGTGAGCTGGAATATGATGAAGACCGTGGTTGGCTGACGCTGACCTTTCACATTGACGAAGGTCCCCGCTCGATGGTTGACCGCGTTGTGGTGGAGGGAGTCACCAAGTTCCGGCACGCGGATATCGCCGGCTCGCTGGAACTGGGCAACGGCGACTACTTTGAGCGCGCGGAATTCAACGAAGACATCGCGCGGATTCAAGACATCTACGGCACGGCCGGATACATCTTTGCGGACGTGCAACCGGAGATCATTGAACACGCGGACGACAACGGCATCGATATCGTTTATCGCATCGACGAGAAGGAACGCTATCGCGTGGGACGAATTGAAGTGCAGGTTCGCGGCGCGAATCCGCATACCCACGTCCGTACGGTTATGAATCGGCTGTCCCTGCAGCCGGGCGACATTGTCAACATTCAGCAGATTCGCGCCAGCGAACGGCGCTTGAAAGCCAGCGGATTGTTCGAGACCGCGCCGGAACGCGCGCCGCAGTTGATCTTGCAGCCAGTGAGCGAGGAATTTGACGCCCAATCCCTGGCCAGCGCAAACGGCGGCAATGTTCGAGGGCAAAGTCCTGATCCAATCCGTGATCCAAGCCGTAACCCAAGCCGCGAAGTCCCGCTGCAATTGCAGCCTTCGCGAGCCGCCCGGCAGACACCATTGATTTGGGATCAAGCGAAACATCGCGTTCCGCGAACTCCGCCTGCCAGCTTCCGCGGTCAAAGCCCTGACGATGATGCCGGCGTGATCTACGTGGATACGCGCTGGACGAACGAGCAGGACATTCAACTCAAATGGAAGCAGGCGACGCCACCTCGCCAGCCGAATGCAACGCATCAGGCGACGAATGTGAACCAGCCGCGCAACGTTGTTGCTAACCGTCAGCCGACGACAACCCCACAGGCGGCGAATCGCAATGCGACGCCCTGGCGAAACTCGAGCGAACCGGTCATGCGCGCTCAATCGCCCGGCGGCTTCAACCCCAATCCCAATCCGCCGCGTTACACAGGGCCTTCGTTCGGCACGCCCTTTGGCGGAAGTGCGGTTGCCGGAGATGCTCCGCCCGCCCCGAACTACTACGGCACCTCCACACAACCGAACACGAATTTCCCCAACAACAATCCACCCAACTACGCGCCCCCCAATAACAACTACGGATACCAGAACGGCTATCAGCCGGTGAACCCGCCTTCGACGAATCCGTTCTCGTCTGGCGCGCAAAATCCGCCCAGTACCAATCCCGGCACAGGGCTCGGCTCGGGTACGACCTTTGGTGGTCCCCCGATTCCGGTTCCGAACAATGCGCCTGGCACGTTGCCGCAGCCTGGCGGTGGCGTTGTGTTCCCTGATGGCGGCATCACGCCGCCGCAGTTGGACCCCCGCGCGGACATCATCATCCCCGTGGAAGTGACCCAAACCGGCCGCTTCAACTTCGGCGTCGGCATCAACTCGGATGCTGGTGTGGTGGGTAACATTGTGCTGGATGAGACCAACTTCGATATTCATCGCTACCCGCGAACTTGGGGCGAGTTGCTTGATGGTCGCGCATTCCGTGGCGCGGGTCAGCACTTCCGCTTCGAGGCCGTGCCTGGCAGCGAGTTGCAGCGATACCTGGTCAGCTTTACGGAACCGTACGTGTTTGACTCGCTGTTCAGCTTCAGCGTCAGCGGCTTCTACTTTGACCGCCGTTACGAAGACTGGGACGAACAGCGCGTCGGCGGCAACATTGGCTTTGGCTATCAATTCCAATCGCGGCCAGACTTGAGTGTCTCGTTCACGTTACGTGGCGAAAACGTCAACATTCGCAACGCGCGGATTCCCGTCGCTCCCAGCGTGGGAGCCATGCTGGGCGACAACGAAATCTGGGGAGCCGGCGTCCAGTTGACGCACGATACGCGCGACAATTCCTTTCTGCCGACGGAAGGACACCTGTGGCAGGCCGGTTTTGAACAAGTGTTTGGCGAATACGACTTCCCCCGTGTCAGCACAGACTTCCGTCAATACTTCCTGCTGCATCAGCGTCCGGACCGCTCCGGCCGACATGTGGTCGCCCTGCGTGGACGGATGGGCATCACCGGCAATCAAACGCCGGCTTTTGAACAGTACTTTGCCGGCGGCTTCTCCACGTTGCGTGGTTTTGATTTCCGTGGGGCATCGCCTGTGGAAATCACATCCCGCGTTGGTGGTGAATTCATGCTGCTGACTTCCGTGGAATATCTGTTCCCCATCACCGCGGATGACGCGTTGCGTGGCGTGGTGTTTGTGGATGCGGGTACCGTGGAAGAGAGCGTGAAGATTGTCGGCGATGACTTCCGCGTGGCGCCAGGCGCTGGCTTGCGCATCAACGTGCCGGGCATGGGCCCCGCGCCAATTGCGCTGGACTTTGCTTGGGCCATCAATCAGGAAGCCACGGACGATACGCAGGTGTTCAGCTTCTTCATGGGCTTCTTCCGCTAGTTGTCCGTTGAAAATGTGAACGTCTTATTTTCTGGCTGGTTCACGCGGCTTCGCTCAAAACTTTGCCGCGACGTCTCTTCGGTGTGTGGCTGGATACGAACTGTAAGGCTTTCCGCGTGTCGAACTGCATGCGATGGAGTTCGTCCAGGATCAACTTCAGGCTGTTGATGCCCACTCCGCGGATGTCCAGCAACTCGCCGCATGTGCATTGCAGCAAGTCATGCACATTGTAAATGCCTGCCGCGTCCAGGTAGTTCGCCAATCGCGTCGAGACAAATTCCATCAATGGCCGGGCGAGTTCGTCAGGTTGTTCCTTACCGGTACTGGCCGTTTCGGTGAAGCAAGCTTTGCGTCCGTGGTTTTGCAGCCAGCAACTGCGGCACGTCCGCACATAGAGCGCTGCGCCACATTGCCGACATCGCACAATGTCCTTCCGCAGGCGATAGCGACCTTGACCGATCTTGTAGACCGCGCTGCGTGAAATGCCCAACAAGTTGGCGATCTCTTCCGCGGTCACGCCATCAGCACGCATGGCGCGGACTTGCTGAAAGGTCTCCTTCGTGATCATGACGGCCGACTTGCGCATTGTTTGGCGTTCGCTGAGTGTTGTTGCGGATGAAGTGGAGATCTCGCGCAGCTCTACACGCAGAATTGCAATTGATGATTGAGGTCGTTCAGCAGCTCGCTCGAGCTGCGGCCGAGGCGCGAGACAGCCTCGCGAAAGGCAATTCGCAAGACCGCCTGCCCCAACGCCTCGGCCACGACCCAAGCGAACAGGAGGTACGCCGCTTTTTCTGAGCGGCTGTTCATAGAGTGATTGCCGAGCTACGAGCGGACGTGACCCGCGCAACGAAGTGAGTTCGCGTTCAGCCGCGCGGTAACCGCTTCGCCGCAGGCGAGTTGCGCGCGAAGAAAAGTTCTGCGATTTCCAGCGCGCCCTCCCGCGCGGTCACATACGCTTCAAACGGCGGAACTCGCAACTGCCAGGCAACTCGATGCAGGGGAATGCCTTTAGCCAACAGCGTCAGCACGCTGCGGCGGCGGAAGGAAAGACCGTCAATTGCCAGTTGAATCGCAATTGTTCGCGCAGTTCCGCAAACGGTACCCGCGCGAGTTTCGCGATGAACTTTCGCGCCGTCCCAGTGGCCGCTTGAATGACGGCAGCGAACTCAGGCTGCTGACAGCGCTCGATCTCTTCAAGCGAATGCTCGGAGAACCAGCCGGCAACGTGGAGAGACAATTCGCTGCGAAGGATGGGAGTGAATGATCCACCACGGGGCGCAAGTTCTCCCTGGGCCAGGAACCAGGGACTATTGCGGAGAGCATTCCAGTAAATTCGCTGCCTCTTCCGGTGGCCTGGTCGCCAGCATGTACACAGTCGACCTTGTAGATCGTTCCATCCGTGAGGGGAATGCAGTGACATTCGAGTGGCCCCTTCTCCGCGCTTCACGTCGACTGAGATGCAACTCCCGCGCCAGAGGGGTTCATCCGGTGCGAAAACACCAACAAGTGGTCACGCATCAACCAATGCAGATGAACGACGCCAAAGCTCGGCTTTGCAACCATTGCATTCGCGGGACAATGCCGCAAAACTGCAATGGTCTTTGGGGTGCTACTACACGTGGGCTTGTGCATGTCGCCAACGGAAGATTCCGCTGAACGAAAGCGTCGCGAGTCGCGCAAGAATGAGCGTCCGCGGTCTTTGCTGGACTGGCTGAACAGGCCGCGTCCGGAGTTCAAGGATGAGTCCGAAGCCCCGCCCGTCGATCGCGCGCTGCTTACGCGATTGGTGAAGAACGAACTGAGCGAAGCCGAAGCGAGCGCCGCCTATCGGTTGGTCTATTCATTTGAAAGTTGGGACGCTGCCCACACGGAGATCCTCACGGAACATTTCCGCGAAGCGAATACTGAAGATGATGCGAACGCGGAATGACGCGTTCCATGTTGGTGCGGGACACGCTCTGCAGCCCAACATTTTGTGGTGGCTAGATTCTTGAATAGTAAACATGTGTACACTATTCTGTCTGCCAGACGGGCTCAACTAGGAACGGGCCGATCCCCTCACCCCATTCGGCAGGCGCCGGCCGCACGCGCGGGGCGAACACGCGCACTTCTGTCGGACTTCGGTTCCAGATTTGCAACCGCTGTTGGCCATCGCTTCTTGCGATTGCTGCCATGATGCCCTTGCGCGCCGCCCCATGATCTGCGCGATCGCGCATCGAAAACAAACACCTCTTTGGCGATGTCAACTTTGTTGCCAGGTTGTTTGTGCGGCGTTCGCTCTGGAGTTCGCAGGGGTAATCGTGTTTCATGTCCAGCCCAGACGCAATGCGGCTTGCCGCGTGGTTTGTGCAACAGGTGCGGTCCGTTCGCAGCAGCGAAAACTGCGGCGCTCCCAGCGCTCATGAAATCTGGTCGCACTTGATCACAAACGCATGGTTCAAAGCGGTGCTTCAACAACGAGCACGACGCGCGGCCCAACGTACAGGCCTTGGCGCGGCATGGGCGGACGATGTCGCTGATGACACCATCTTGCGTTTGCACAAACAGATGCAGGCGGACCCCACGTTGAGCTTTGATCTCGCGCGGGGCGAAGGTTGCTTCTCCGCGTGGATCGGAACGATCCTTTATCGCCAAGCGCTCAAGGCCAGCACAAAGTTGAATCGCCAGGTGCCTGCGGCAACGCGGTCGTTGGATTCATGCCCGGCGGCGGAAGATTCGCAAGCGTCCTTGCCGGAAGGTGCGACTCCGTCTGCAGACCCAGCGCAAACCACTCCGCGAAGCATGACGCAAGCGATTCGACTGGCCAAACGGCTGAACAAGTTCCCCAACACCAAACGTGCAATTGCTCATCGCATGGCCAAAGGCCATTCGCTCAAGCAGATCGCGCGCGATCTTGAGATGTCGTACAAGAGCGTACGCAAGCATGCCGCGGAAATTCGCGAGACGCTCCGCAACGAATTCGCGGATGATGATTGCTGAAGACGCAACTACGCGAAGTAGCGGACCGCGTTCTCAAAGATGGCCAGGCCATCGCCTGGGGGGAAGTTGTCCAGATCGCGCGAATCAAACTTGCGGGTCCACTGCGGATGTTGCGTGGCGTCAATGAACCGTTCCGGATGCGGCATTAAACCAAACACGCGGCCCGTCACATCGCAGACGCCGGCGATCTCCGCCACCGATCCGTTGGGATTGTCCGGATAGTTGACCTCATCGCCGGGTTTGCCGTGTCGGGCGATGTATCGCAACGGTAATTGCCCGGCCGCTTCCATGGCGTCAAGTTTCGCGCGGTCGCGCGGCAGGAATCGACCTTCGGCATGGGCGATGGGGAATTCCATCTCTTGCATTCCCTGCAAGAAAACACAGGTTTCGCCAGCAACCCGCAATCGCGTCCAACGGTCTTCGTATCGCCCTGAAGTGTTCCAAGTCAGCGTGCCCGGCGGCGATGACTCGCCTTCGGTGGTCAACAGTCCGCTCTTCAACAAGACTTGAAAGCCGTTGCAGATGCCCAGCGCCAAGGTATCGCGTTGCTTGAAGGCTTGCAGCGCATCGCCGAGTCGATACTCAAGCTGGCTGCCGAGGATTTTGCCCGCCGAGACGTCATCGCCATAAGAGAATCCGCCGGGGATGCAAAGGATTTGAAACTCATCCAGGACCGCCGGGTTTTCCAAGACGCGGTTCACATGAATGCGTTCCGCATTTCCACCAGCCAGGTTGAAGGCGTATTGCGTTTCTTCATCGCAGTTCGCGCCTGGCGAACGCAGCACCAACACGCGCGGCTGGGCGAAGCCTGACTTTGCTGCGGCAGGCTGTGTGCTGGTCGTTGGGCTCTTCGCATTTGGGCTTTTGGTTGTGTCTTCCATGTTCCTTACCATTTGAGGGGCGATTGCCAGGCGGCTTTCAGGTCGGGCAGGTTGGCGTCAATCACCAGGCGAGCGTCATAATCGGGCTCGGACTTCAACTCGCCGTCACGCAGACCGTGAATCCGCACTTGCAGCGAAGCTTGCGTTTCACCGACGAGCGTGTGCGGAACGCCGGCCAATGCTTGCTCGAATTCGGCTGCATGCTCACGACGGACTTCACAAAGGAAACGCGTGTTGCTTTCGGAGAAGAGCAAGATCGTTTCCGCATGAGCGATGGCGGCTTCTTCCCAGTCGGCCGAGTTGTTGGCGACCGATGCGAGCGAGAGCTTTGCTCCGCAACCTCCGGCGAAGGCCATCTCCGCTGCCGCGACCGCCAAACCGCCTTCGCTCAAGTCATGGCACGCGCGAATGAGCCCGGCGTTGATGGCCGCGTGAACGCGGGCGAAAGTTCGGTGAGCCGCTTTGGCGTCGACCGTTGGCGCAATGCCGCCGGAACCATTTGTGACCAGCGAATAGTGCGAGCCGCCCAACTCGTTGCGGGTGAGACCGACCAGATACAACAGGCTTTCCGGCTGCTTCAAATCCATGGTCACCGCGCGGCGGGCGTCCGCGATTTGACCGATGGCGCTAATCAACAGCGTGGGCGGAATGATGATGGATTGCTGATTGCCGTCGCCGTCTTCGTAGCGGAACTCATTATTCAGGCTGTCCTTGCCGCTGATGAATGGACAACCCAGTTCCAAGGCAACTTCCTGGCATGCGATTGCCGCACGAACAAGCGAACCCAGTTGCTCCGGCCGGTCCGTATTTCCCCAACAGAAATTGTCGAGCAACGCGATTCGCTCAGGATCAGCGCCAACCGCCACGCAGTTGCGAACGGCCTCGTCAATTGCGCTGGCGGCCATGTCATACGTGTCAAAGTCGCCGTAGTGCGGGTTGATTCCGCATCCAATCACAATGCCGCGTTGCGAGCTGATAACTGGCCGGACAACCGCGGCGTCGCCAGGCCCATCATCCGCCACACCCACCAGCGGTTTGATGACGCTGCCGGCTTGCACTTCGTGATCATACTGACGGATGACACATTCTTTGCTGGCAACGTTCAGCGAGCCGAGAATATCCAGCAGCGTTTGCGTTTGATCGGTTCCGTTGGGGCTTGCGAATGTGACCGCATCAGGCGTTGTTGGCTGGTAGTGCGCTTCGCGGACGACAGGCGGTCGACCATCGTGGAGGAACTGCATGTCGAGTTCGCCGACGGTTTCGCCTTCGTAGCGAAGTGTGAGCTTGCCAGAGGGAACGAATCGGCCGATGACGGTTGCTTCAACACTTTCGGAAGCACAGAGTTGGGCCAAGGCAGCCCAGTTTTCCTCCGGAACGGCCAGCACCATCCGCTCTTGCGCTTCGGAAATCCAAATCTCCGTGTAGGAAAGCCCTGCGTACTTGAGCGGCGCTTGCTCCAAGTTGACTTCCGCGCCAATCTTCTCGCCCATCTCACCAACCGCGCTGCTGAATCCGCCGGCTCCGCAATCCGTAATGGCGGTGAAGAGTCCCTGATCGCGCGCTTGCAGGACCACATCGGCAACCATCTTCTCGGTGATGGCATTGCCAATCTGCACCGCTCCGCCGGAGAGTTCTTCGCTCTCGGAGGTCAGCTCGGCGGAACTGAATGTCGCGCCGTGGATGCCATCTCGTCCGGTGCGGCCACCCACTGCGACGATCAAATCGCCTTCGGCAGCTTCGCCGAAGGCCATGTCATGCGGCAGCAAACCAACGTTGCCGCAATACACCAGCGGGTTGCCGATGTAGCGCGGATCAAAACAGATCGCGCCGTTGACGGTGGGAATGCCCATGCGGTTGCCGTAATCGCGGACGCCGGAGACGACTCCTTGCATCACGCGCTTGGGATGCAGCACGCCTTGGGGAAGTTGATCGGCCGGAGTATCGGGCGGAGCGAAGCAAAACACATCCGTGCTGCAAACCGGCTTGGCTCCCAAGCCTGTCCCCAGGGTGTCGCGAATGACACCGCCAAGGCCGGTGTTCGCGCCGCCGTAGGGTTCCAGCGCGGAAGGGTGATTGTGAGTCTCAACTTTAAAGGTGACGTGATGCTGATCGTCAAACTTCACAACGCCGGCGTTATCTTCAAAGACGCTGACGCACCAATCGTCCTTGCCCAGGCGACGGCGAATCTCCTGCGTGGTCGCGAAGATTGTCTCCTTCAACATGTTCTGGAAGTTTCGTTCGGCACGTTCATCCCGATAAGCGATGCGGCCTTTGAGTGTCTTATGACTGCAGTGTTCGCTCCAGGTTTGCGCGATGGACTCAAGCTCGATGTCCGTCGGCTCGCGGTCAAGTTCGCGGAAACGCTGTTGAATGGTCTGCATCTCGGCAAGCGAAAGATACAACTGCCCTGAACGCGAGAGTTGCATCAGTTCGTCATCGGAGAGATTGCGAATGGGCACCGAGACCAACTCGAAATCATACGGCTGGCCTATGTCGAGCCGATCAATCTGCAGCGGCCCAATTTTCACTTGTTCGATGGCGTCGTTGGCCAAAACGCGGCGGCAAAGTTGTTCCAACGCCGACTCATCAACGCCTGAGATCCAATACTTCCGCAGCGTGCGAACATCCTCGATCACCAAACCCAGGTCTCGCAAGGCTTGTGCCGTGCTGCCGGCCACGGGGTCCATCACGCCAGGCTTGTGAAGCACATTCACCAAGGTGGGCGTTGCGTCTTTGAAGAGCTGGGCCGCGTTGGAATCTTGCGGAGGTTGTTGAAGAACGTCATCGCCAGGTAGCGCGATATTGGGAGCTTCGACCACCGCGTCACAAAGCAACAACTGCGTGGCGCGATCAACATCGGCTGCGGACAACTCGCCGGAAAGCAAGAAACCGCGTGCGGCGGCAACCTGAAGATTCTCCGCAATGCCCAAGTCTCGCGCCGCGAATGTCACGTCGGCGGCCAGGCGGTCGGGTTGTCCGGCTCGAGGGTAGAGGTCAACTTCAAAGAGCATCGCGATTCCGTTTTGCCTTTCGCAAGAGCCCAGTAAGTTTTGGTCGATCGTCGTCGGCGATGGCATTCCTTAGTTCCGTCAACGTGGATTGAAATCGGTCGATCGCCGCGACCGTGTCGTCGGCGTTGGCGCGAAAGATATCGCGCCACAAATTCGGATCGCCAGCCGCGACCCTGGTGGTATCCGCCAATCCGCCGGCGGAATGTTTGCGTTCTTTGGCGGTCAAGCTTGCGGACAGCGCCACCGCCACGGCATGCGGCAAATGACTGGCGGCGGCCAGCAATTGGTCATGCGCCGCAGGGGTCATGGTGCTGACGTGAGCGCCAGTGCATTCCCACATGCCGCGAACTTGTTGGACGTGAGTGCGGTCGGTGGATTTTGTCGGTGTCAAAATGACATGTCGCCCGGCGAACAAATCCGCGGAAGCCGCCTGAGGTCCTGATTGTTCGCCACCGGCGATGGGATGACCGGGAACGAAACTCCTGTCGCGGAGAAACTTTCCCACCGCTTGGGCGGCATCAACTTCGTCAACGACGAGACTCTTTGTGCTGCCAGCATCCGTAATGATCGCGCCGGCAAGGCAGTGTTGGGCTGCTGCCACCGCAAGCTTGCTGATCAAGCCGACAGGCACGCACAACACGATGAGTTCCGCATCGCTGACGCCTGAGGCGAGGTCCGAGGTTGTGCGGGTGATCGCGCCTCGCCGCTTGGCAGTCCGCAAGGCGGCAACGTCACGGTCAATGCCGACGACTTCTCGCACGGCTTTCGCTTGCCGCAGGGCCATGCCCAAGGATCCACCAATGAGCCCAACTCCCACAATCGCCACACGATCCCAAGTGGGACGGGGAGCGCGGGTTCGGGCTGGCAAGCGGCCGGCGGAGGTCATCAATCGACGAGGATTCGCAGGCGGGAAATGACACGAAGCCCCATTCTAGGAGAATGCACCGCTGTCAGAAAGGTGCCCGCAGCCTGCGTTCTTGCATTGCTGGCGACGCGCGCGGCTGTTGTTTTGGTTCAATTCTGATGGCGTGGGAGTCGATAGAAGGACGCAGCCGAAAATGCGCGGAGAGGGTGCCACGTAACCGGATTCGCGAAATCGGCAAGGAAACAGGGGGGAATCAACAGGCTTTGTGCCTGACCTGTTTCGAAGCATGGCGTCCGCCAACCACAGCACGTCGACCCGACCAACCTGGCTGGGAGTGATCTCGGACCGGTTTGTCGATTTGGGAGACCTTGTCCGGCATTGGCTTTCCGGACTGGGCGAGCTGACTCTGTTTTCTTTGCGGACTTTGAGCTGGCTGCTGCGTCGTCGGCCGCGAAAAGGAACGCTGATCCCCAACTTCTACGAGATTGGCGTGCTCAGCCTTCCGGTTGTGGCTCTGACCGGCACGTTCATCGGCATGGTCTTGGCCGTGCAGAGTTATGCGCAGTTTCGAGTCTTGGGTTTGGAAACGCGGTTGGGCGCGGTCATCAACATGACCTTGGTCCGCGAGCTTGGGCCGGTTTTGGCGGCCACTATGTTGGCCGGACGGGTTGGCAGCAAGATTGCCGCGGAATTGGGCACCATGCGGGTCACCGAGCAGATTGATGCTTTGGAGACCATGGGCGCAAGTCCCGTGCATTACCTTGTGGTGCCGCGATTCTTGGGCTGCTTGATTTTGATTCCGTCGCTGACCGTCATGGCCGACTTCATGGGCATCGCCGGCGGATTTTTCTACAGCGTGGTCATCCTGGGGATTGATCGCGGACATTACCTCTCCAACGCGGAAGCATACGTCGGCATGTACGACGTCTTCAGCGGGCTGGTGAAGAGCGTGTTGTTTGGCGCGGCGATCGCCCTGATCAGCTGCTTTCGCGGTTTTCATTGCGGACCAGGGGCCGAAGGCGTCGGCCGTGCCGCCACGCAAGCCTTTGTGTATTCCTTCGTCACCATTCTGATCATCGATTTGTTCCTCGGCATCTTGTTGGATGCCATCTACGCGGCAATTTGGGGAAGCGGACCCGCATTGCTGTAACGCAGATTTCACCCAACAACAAGTTGGCAGCTACGTCCACGCAAATGAGTCTTGATTCGTCACAACTCGAAGATCAGTCGCCAGGCGAAGACCGTCCGGTCATCGAACTGGATTGGCTGCACGTCTCGTTTGGTCAGCACGAAGTGCTGCGCGAGATCAAGATTGCGATTCCTCGCGGCCAAACACTGGTAGTGATTGGCGAAAGCGGATGCGGCAAGACCGTGCTGCTCAAATCAATGATTGGCTTAATCAAACCAACTGAAGGCCATGTTCGCTTTGACGGCCGGGACCTGGCCAAACTCACCGACTCCGAATTGACGCGCGTCCGGCAACACTTTGGATTTGTTTTCCAGAATGCGGCCCTGTTTGACAGCTTGACGGTCGGTCAGAACATCGCCTTTCCCATTCGTCAGAATCGCCTGGCTCCGCAAGACGAGATTCGTGACATTGTGCAGACTTTGCTCAGAGAGGTTGGATTGCCTGGCGATGTCGCCCGCAAGAAGCCTGCCGAACTCTCCGGAGGCATGCGGAAACGCGTGGGCCTGGCCAGAGCTTTGGCAATGGAGCCGGAAGTGGTCCTGTACGACGAGCCAACAACTGGTTTAGATCCGATCATGACGGATGTGATCGCCGAGTTGATCTTGCGGACCAAAGCGAACGATGACATGACAGGCGTTGTTGTCACTCACGATATGCACACCGCACGCAAGGTTGCGGATCGTGTGATCATGCTGCATCCGCTTTCACGCCTTCAAGAGGACGAAGTGCAAGTCATCTTTGACGGAACACCCAAAGAGCTGGACGCATGCAAGGACAAACGGGTGCGGCAGTTTGTTGATGGGCAGGCTGGCGAGCGATTGATGGAATTGGGCGTCGGCGGTTAGTTAGCATTGGGACACGGCGTTTTGAAGTAACGGGATTCAAGTTACTGAGCAGACTTTCACATAAGCGCAACAATGGACGAACGATCAATGAGCCTGAGAGTGGGCATCGTGACCTTTGTCACGATTGTGATCGCCATTGTGCTTGTCTTGTTGGTTGGCGATTTCACCTGGTTCCAGGATCAATACCAACTCAAAGTTAACTTCCCCAGAGCCCCAGGCGTAAAGGTCGACACGCCGGTGCGAAAGAACGGAGTGTTGATTGGTCGAGTGACGAATGTCCGCCTTGTTCGGGACAACCCACAATTCCCCGTTCAGGTTGACGTCTCAATTGACTCAGATTTCCCCGTCTACCAGGACGAAGTTTGTCGAGTGGGCACAGGCACCCTGCTGGGGGATGCTGTTTTGGAATGGATTCCGGCATCAGGCGATCAAAACCTGCCAACAGATCGCATTCCTGACGGCGAAGAAGTCAACGGAATCTATCAGACGGACCCCTTAGAGGTTGTTGCGGACCTGCAACGCGGTTTGAACACCGTGATCACGTCTGTGACGCAAACTAGCGATGATATTGGCCGGCTTTCCCGCCGTCTGGACAACCTGATTGGGGATAATGAAGACCAGATCCGCCGCTTGCTCACACAATCGGAAGAAACGCTGCGCAGAATTGGCGATGCCGCGGACAACTTCAATGGCATTGTTGGTGATCCGGAGCTGCGTGAAGAGTTGAGAACCGGTCTGCGCGAGATCCCGCAGTTCGCGCGCGAAGCTCGCGTGGCCGCGCAACAAATGCAAGACACGCTTACGGTGCTTGACCGCAACCTTAACAACCTGGAAGGCTTCACAGGTCCGTTGGGTGAGCGTGGCGAACAAATTTTGACAAATGCGGACCAAATGTTTTTTAGACTTTCCAACAGTGCCGAGAACCTGGATGAGCTGCTTGGCAACCTGGTGCGATTCACCAGAAGCATGAACAACCGAGAAGGTAGCTTGGGCCGCTTGCTGAACGATCCCACACTCTACAACGACCTGGTCAACCTCACTGGCGAAGTCAATCGACTGGCGATTGAACTCCGTCCGATCATCTATGACGCGCGTGTGTTCAGCGATAAGATCGCGCGCGATCCCGGTGTGCTGGGAGTCTCCGGCGCGCTGCAAAATCGTGACCAGTCAAAGCCCGTCCGGCGTCAACATTATTGGCCCGCCCAGAACCAAAACGGCGGCAATTATTGACTTCCGGCAGGGCCGGAACTTCGCGTGCTTCCGAAGGCCGGTTGTGCTATTTCGGCCCGCATTTTGCGTGGTTTGGTGACGCTATCGCTTCGCTTGGGCAGCCCGCTTTTGCGTCTCGTTGGAGCGTTAAATCGCTTACGCGGCGGGTGAGCGCTCCCGTCGTTGCGCACGTCGAAAAGTCCAACGCGGCACAGCTCCATTCTCGCTTTGTTCCAGCGCGATGATCGTGTGTTGAGCGCAACTTGTTTCCGACTGTCGAGTGTATGCGCGCGAGTGGTTCGGCAGCGCGAAAACAACAGCGAGCGCGATCGCGCGCGAAGCTGTTGAAGTCCTTCGTTCTGTTCATTGCGCAGCGCGCAAAAGTGTTTCCAACTTCGCGCGATAGGTCTGATGCACGCTTCAATCAAGATTGCAAGCCCTGCACATTATGATCAGCGGCTTTGAAGACTGCTTTGCGAAACTAAAATCATTGCCAGAAAGATGTTGCAGAAATTTTGCAAATTCGTACAACTACAGACAGTTGAAACGAAACCAAAGCTGTTCATGAAAGAGAGTTGACCTTCAAGGACGACACGCGAACTCAAGCGTTGAGGTTTGCAAATCAATTCCTCCTTGATTGAACGGCAAGTTGCACAGGATGTCGGTTTTGTTTTTTGGTGTCACTCATCCAATCAACCCAGTCGTCTGAGTTGAGCAAAGTGGCCCACAACACACTTGATCGGAGGACGAACCGTGGCCAAGAAGAAGAAAGCGGCAAAGAGAAAGACCGCCAAGAAGAAGACGGCCAAACGTAAGGTCGCCAAGAAGGCAACCAAGAAGAAGAAGGCGACCAAGAAGAAGGCCACAAAGAAAAAGGCCGCCAAGAAGAAGAAGGCGACCAAAAAGAAGGGCACAAAGAAAAAGGCCGCCAAAAAGAAGAAGGCCACTAAGAAAAAGGCCACCAAGCGCAAGGCCGCCAAGAAGAAAAAGACCACCAAGCGCCGCTAGAGCTTGAGTTCGTGTCAATCTTGGTTCAAAGCAACGACAAGAAAGAGCCGCTCACCCTGCAGGAGAGCGGCTCTATGTTTGCGCGGAGGTTGTTTGGGCAGAGTCGTTTGCTTAGACGTGGTGTGCGCAGGCGTCTTTGCTCAGACGTCACATCGACTGGATTCCGTTCTCTTCCCGTCGTTCCCGCGCAGGCGGGAATCCAGTCAAGTCTCAACTGGCTTGCTTCTAACCCTACCGAGATCGGTGAAGGTTTTCGCTTCTTCTTCTGCGCTTTTCGAACACGGCCCAAACTTCGCCTGCGCCGGAGTGACGGAACTCATACTTGCGAAGTGCGCGCACAGCCCTCGTTGGCAATTGCGATTGAGCGCATCAACTCAGTTCACGACAACGACAAGCAGTCCACAAAAACAAAGCGCGCTCAAGCTGGCAACGGCGCGCGTCGGACAACCCGGCTCACTAATAATCCCAGATCAACTGCGCCGCGTAAGTGAAGTCATTCGGACGCTTGTTTCGGTCCGGTGTGCTGTCATACCGGTTCTGCATCGAGAACCGGAGCGTCAGGTGATCCGCTTCATCGATTTGAATCTCCCAGCCGGCATTCATTCGCGCGCGGAAGTCGTTGAAGTCGCGCACGTCGGGAAAGTAATCCACCTTGGCGTCCAGCCGCTGCTTGTGAGTCAACCGATGCTCAAAGTCCATGCCGGCGGACGCTTCCGGGATGGAGTCAGAGTTGTCACCGCCAAACTCGCGCGACACGCCGGCGCCTGAGCGCGCCTGCAGCTTTGTTGTGTCGTCGCGCAAGAACCAATACGACAATCCTCCGTCGCCTTGCACGCGAACGTCCCAGCCGGTGAATTCGTCGTATTCGTTGGTGTTGTGCAGAAATGTGGACCAAGGCGAATCCTTGATCACGGTCTCCCAGCGCCATTCCGCAACGGATTCGTTCTTTGATCTTTGCGAATTGTTGAGCGCCAGCACGTGCGTCCAGTCGATAGTCAGGATGTGCTTTTGCGTCTTTCGCTTGATCTTGGCGCCGGTTCTGGTGTTAAAGAAGCGGCTGTTTCCTTCCGAACCGTTGACGCCCAACTCGAAACGATAGAACCAGATCTTGGGCGGCGGCTCAACTTCCGGAGGCGGCGGCAGTTCCTCCAAGTCCGGCAATTGCGGTAAGACCGGCGCCCCGAATGGTTCTTCCCAATCGCCCAAGACATCGTCCGGAGTGGGCAGCCTCCAGTTTTCGTCCTGGATCGCGGCGTCACCTTCGGCCGGAGGCGATAGCACGCGTTGAATTTCGTCCGCTGGTAATGGCGCCAGCAATGAGGAATCCACGTCAATCTTGGGACGATACGCGCGATGCGTGGAAAAACGCACAGCCTCGCCAGCGCAGCAAACTTCGCCGACGCTGTGCGCAAACACAGCGAGAGCCTGAACCGCGAAGAAGATGTATAGCGTGCTCCGCATGGACCGCTCGTGAATTGTCGCCTGGGCCGCGACCCGACTCCCAGCGTGTTGGGACTCTGGGGAATTGGGCGCGTGCGAGAACTCTTAGGTGGGGCGGGGACAATATCAAACACCCCCCGGCCGGACAACAACGAATGTGCTGGCAGCGGCTATCAAATCCGCTGCGCCGTTGAGGTTAGTCAAGCGAACCGATATTGCTGGCAAGGCCTCTTTCTCTGCGAGCAGGTGTTCCGTATAATACTCGATTCCTGCGAACCCGGCGCTGATGTTATGCGCCATAAGTTATTGCCAAGTAAGCACTTCCTTCACTGGTGTTCAGTCCCATGCCCAAGCAAAAAACGCACAAAGGAATCAAGAAGCGGTTCCGCGTCACCGCCAATGGCAAGGTCAAGCACCGCGGCGCCGGCACCAGCCACCTTGCGGCCAGAATGTCGCAAAAGCGCAAGCGAAATCTCCGTGGCACGCGGGTTGTCGCTGAGGAAGAAGCGGTAAAGATCCGCAAGGCGCTGGGCGAGAACTAGTTCGCAAGCGAGAGATGCCAGCAAGCTGTCGCATCTCCATTTGTCGGGACGGGCATTCAAAAACGCTTTCCCACGCGGGAGAGGGCCTTGATCTCGAACACGAGGTGAAACATGAGAACAACCAAAGGCGCCGCGCGGACCAAGGCCAAGAAGCGGCTTTTCAAGAAAACAAAAGGCTACGTGGGCGGTCGTCGTCGCCTGACCCGCACAGCCAAAGAAACCTTGGTGCGAGCCGGAGCTTTCGCGTTCCGGGATCGCCGCGCACGCAAGCGACAGTTCCGTCGCCTCTGGATCATTCGCATCAACGCCGCGTGCCGTGAACGGGGACTTCGCTACGGCGAATTCATCCATGGCCTCGGCAAAGCGAACATTGAGATGGATCGCAAGAACCTGGCCGAACTGGCCGTGCACGATCCGGCTGCGTTTGACGCAATTGTCGAACAGGTCAAATCCGCGCTCGCCGCCTGACGAGCTTCGTCAGCTTTTAGTGCAACCCCCAAGAGAGGCGGGCCGCGTGCTCGGCTCTCTTTTTCTTTGAATCGACTTTTGAACTCTCCTTCGTCCGAGTTGTTGCGCCATGGACCTTGCTGCCTACATCGCTCAATTGGATGACATTGCCGCCGAAGCCCAAGCCCGCCTGAGCGCGGCCAGTTCCGCCGACGATGTGGAAGCCGCGCGCGTGGAGTTCCTGGGCGCGAAGTCCGGTCGGATCAAGTCTCTGCAAAAGGGCCTTGGCCAGATTGACAAATCGGACAAGCCGGAAGCCGGCAAGCGATTCCAAGCGGCCCGAGCGCAAATTGAGGAGGCGCTCAACGCCGCGAAAGACAACGTCGGCGGGAACAAGTCCGCTAAGCTCAAGCCTAAGTCGAGCAAGAGCGGCGGCGGCGCATCTGTGCCGGGAAAGTTCGATCCCACGGCCGATCCGCCGCAGTCAAGAATCCGAATCGGGCACATTCACCCTATCACGCAAACCATCTCGGCACTCAAAGAGATCATGGGCCGGTTGGGGTTCTCTGTCGCCGAAGGTCCGGAAGTCGAAGACGAATGGCACAACTTCGAGGCGTTGAACATCGCTTCGTCTCATCCGGCCCGCGATCCGTTGGAGAACTTCTATCTGCATACGGCATCCAAGTCGGCAGGCCAGCCAGGCGAAAGTGACAAGCCGCTGTTGCTGCGCAGTCAAACCAGCACAGTTCAAATTCGCGTGATGGAAGCCACGCCGCCGCCGGTGCGGATCATCTCGCTGGGACGCGTCTATCGCCCCGACACGCCGGACGCCACGCACTACCCCATGTTTCATCAAGTGGAAGGCCTGATGGTTGACCGCAACGTGACCATGGCCGACCTCAAGAGCGTGCTGCGGTTGTTCGCCATGAGCTACTTTGGCGGCGATGTCCACATCCGCTTCCGTCCTTCTTTCTTTCCGTTCACGGAACCCAGCGTGGAGGTGGACATGAGTTGGAAGGATGGCTGGATGGAGATGGGCGGCGCTGGCATGGTTGACCCGCATGTACTCAAGTCCGTTGGCTACGATCCCGAAGAAGTCACCGGCTTTGCATTTGGGCTTGGCGTAGAACGCGTCTGCATGCGCCGTCACGGCATCGATGATATTCGCGAACTCTACCGCAACAACGTGCGGTTCTTAGAGCAGTTCTAGATGCTTGTTGTTCTAAACTCGGGACAGTTGGAAACTTGGTGCAGGCCTGCGCGCTTGTCCAAGCATCAGGACTCGCCAGTTTCGTAGTACCTGCGAAACAGCGTCTCCAGGTCCGGCGCGCCAATGGTTAGATCGTCCAGCGGCTGCTCTGCGCCCCATTTCAACAAGTTCCGCGGCTCGCCGACAAGCGTTGCCTTCCAGCGGCGGTGTTCTCGCTGGTTGATCTTTAAGCAGTCCGGCGCGGATTGCCGCATGCAGGTGTCGCGGTCTGCCCAATCAATAACAACTTGCCGCGGGGCACTGGCGCGAAGCTCGCCCAAAGTGGCGTCTTCCACAAGTGCGCCTTCACGAATGATGGCGACACGGTCGCACAGCGATTCCACTTCGCTCAAGGTGTGGCTGGAGAAGAAGATCGTCGCGCCTTCGCCCGCCCGACGCCGCAGTTCTTGATACAGCACATATTGCATCAAGGGATCGAGCGCGGTCGTGGGCTCGTCAAGGATCAGCAGTTGCGGTTCATGCGCCATGGCCAGGATCAAGCCCAGCTTCTGCTTCATGCCTCGCGACATCTTGCGCACCGGCACATCCGGCTCCAATTGAAATTGCGCGGCCAGCTTCGCCCCGCTCTCCGTCAAATCACAACCGCGGACGCGGCTGACAATCCACAACGCCCGGGTGAGCGTCATCCAGGTGTACAAGCGAAGATCGCCAGGCACATAGCCGAGTTGCGCTTTGATGCGGTGGCTGGCCTGCCAACAATCCAAGCCCAAGACCTGTGCCTGACCGGTACTCGCCTTCAACAAACCCAACAGCATGCGGATGGTTGTGGTCTTGCCAGCTCCGTTGGGACCCAGGAACCCAAAGATCTGCCCCTTGGGAACCTCCAAAGTCAGCGCGGCAACGCCGGTGCGTGTGCCGTAAAGCTTGGTGAGGTTGCTGGTCTGGATCACAGGCATGGAGATGGAAGGGGTGAGGGGTGAGGGGTAAGGGCAAAGGGTTAAGGGGTTGAGTTATGCCGCGTCGTTTGCTTTGAGGCGATCGGTCAGGTGCGCGACCTGCATCTCCAGATGTTTGATCACCTTTACGAGGGAGTTCCTGGTCATGAACGTCCAATAGGTCACCGACATCATGGCCACACCCAGCGTACAGAACGTGAACAACGTGGCATAGCCAATCCATGATTGGACATCATCGACTTGAAAGAACCGGAAACCGGCGAACACTGCGCCGCCAATGAATGTCAGCATCTTGGCGAACGTCACAATCGTCAGCCACCGCGATTTCCCTCGCAGGTTGGCAAAGACCATCGATTGGAGTTGCGAGATGGTCATCTCGTCCGATTCCGTCATGTCGCGACCGTGATCCTGCCGCAGCACGGAACGGACATCGTTGTCGAATTCGTCTTCAAAGCGTGTCATGTTTCTGACCTCCGTTTGATGTTGAGGCCGGCTCCTTAGCGAGCCAAACCTGTTTCAGTTCATTTCGGGCATGGAACAACCGGGACTTGACCGTGCCAGCAGGCACAGCCAAAGCCGCGGCAATCTCCGCCACGGACATCTCTTCCAAGTAGTAGAGCGTGAGTACCACGCGGTGTTCCGCTTTCAAACTCCGCAACGCCGCGTGCAAGTTGCGTTGGCGTTCGGAAAGTTCTGAGTTGTTCTCAACCCCGGACGACATCTGCTCAGGCAGTTGATCGGCCGCGGCTTTGACAACCTCGCGCTGCCGCACGCGACGCCGAATCCAATCGGCCGACTTGTTCGTCACAATGCGAAATGCCCAAACGCGAAATTGCGAAGCATCGAGCAACTTGTGCAAGCCATTCACAATCGCCATCCAGGACTCTTGAATCACATCCCAGGCCGCGTCATCCGCGCCGGTCAACATCCTGGCGTGCCGCCACAATCGCGGCTGCCAGCGCTTGACCAACATGTTGATCGCGTCCGCGTCGCCGTCCTGGCAACACAGCACCAACAATTCATCTTCAATGGTTGTGGCGCGGGACATGATTCATTCTGTGGTCGGTTCTGTTTGGTTCGATGATCTGCCGACCGCCTTCGCAGGCTGCCGACAGCAAGTTGCAAACACGTTGCGTGAACAACCTCAAGTCGATTGCCGCTACGCTGCGGTTCAACAATCGCAGGGAATTTCGCTCAATGGACTTCAATCTCTCGCGGAAACCGCCTTCCTGGCCTGGCAGGCAGAGCTAGCGTCGGCAGGCGGCAGGTCACCTGCTGGCGACTGAACTCGCTTTTGCACATAGACTTGCGCTGGGCCGCGGCTCCCCATTGACGGCAATATCAGCGGTTTCTACACTCCCAGATACTCCCCAACGCAAAATGGCAAAGGGGAGGCGTGACGCGCTCGTTCTGAAAGGACATGCGAACCTGCAGACGGCTCCTGCGTCAAACTTGTTGCAGAACTCTCCGGGATAAACTGAGCATAATCATCGCTTGGAATAGCTCGGACAGTTCAAAACCTTGATGGTGGCTGTAGCTCAGTTGGTTAGAGCGCCAGATTGTGGTTCTGGAAGTCGGGGGTTCGAATCCCCTCAGCCACCCTGCCGAACACTCGTCGTCAGCACATGACGGCGAGTGTCTTCTTTTTGCACCATTGACTCAAAACGGCAGAGCGCGGCGCTCTTGCCCTAGCGGTCCGTCTTGCCATGGGCCGGTGATGGCGAAAGTAATGCCTGGCGACTGGATGTTGACGAACAACCATTGACCGCTGTAGTCAAACGTTGCGCCGGCCCATTCGCTCTGCAGGTGGCTGCCGTTGAATGTGATGCCGGATTCCTCGCGCGTGAATGGACCCAAGGCGGTCGATCGGAAGTCGATATTATTGACGGCGAAGGTAAACGCCTGACCTTCCAGAGTCAGACCAACAAGTCGGTCCGGCCCGCTTCCGCCACCTCCGGCGTCTTCGCAAAGCAACAAGGCACCGCCGGGGCTGACGGAAATGTTGTCCGGATTGTTCAAAGTTGCTGCCGCCGGCGAAGTGTAGATGGCTTGCAGCGTGCCGCCTGAAGTTGGCGCACTAATCCAAGACGGTGACGGCGGCGTGAGTTCAAAGACAATGCCTTCGCCAACTCCGGAATCGGAACTGTTGGGACCGCCGCTTGTCGAAACGATGTAGAACTTGCCGTTGCCGTACCAGATACCTTCCAGCCGGCGGAAGCGGGCAGCACCGTTGGAAAAACCTTGGAAGTAAGTCCGCGGTTCACCGTTTTCCAAATCCGGGTCCGGCTGATCAATGGTCACCCAGTCCAGTTCGTAGACAGAGCCGTCCGCTGCGGCTCGGCGAAAATCTACGTTGGGCGTACCCTTGACCATTGCCATTTGGAGCGTGCCACCAGCGGCGAGCACGCCAGGGAAGTTCGGCACAAATCGATACAAGCCGGACGTGTCGCCATCGTCTTCGGTCAGATAGATGACGCCCGATCGAGGATCGCAGGCGACGGCTTCGTGTCGAAAGCGACCCATCGCCCGGAGTGGTTCCGCATCGGAAGAAAAGGAACCCACCTGAAATACATAGCCATGTTTGAAGGCGCCGCCGGCGCTCGTGATGTCGGTCTCTTCACAACTGAGCCATGTGCCCCAAGGCGTTGGCCCGCCGGCGCAATTGCGAAACGTTCCAGCGAGACTGGCAAATGCGTAAACCCATTGCCCGGTCCAAGTGTTGAACAGCAGGTTTGTGCATCCTCCGCCTGCCCCAGGCGAGTATTGAATGTCGCGGCTGGCAAACGGAGTACCGGCCGCGATCTCATGATTGCGTGACAACAGGGCGTAAGGTCCAAACTGCGCGAAGACGGCCATTCCGTCATGCACGCTTGGCGTTGTCGCGTCATCGTTCATCGGGTCGCCAACCCAACCGAATGAACGGTAGCGGAAGCCAGGCGGCAGTTTCAGCAACTCCAAGCCGGTGGCCTGATCGGCCGTGGGGACCGGTTCGCCGTAAGGGCTGGTCACGGAGATGTTCGCGCCGCTGGCTTCTCGTTCCATCATGTTGCGCAACGGCGCGGCAACGGCCAGCGTCGCCATGATCGCCGTGCCCCCTTGGATAAACGCGCGACGATTGAAGTGGGCCGCGCGGGTTTCGTTAGCCGTGCCGGTCTCATCCGTGGCCCTGGCACTCGGTCCTTGGTGGCGTTCGCGCGAAGGTTCAAAACTGTCCGCCGTGACTCTTGGGTACGAATTCAGCTTCGCTTGAAGTGCGGACAAGCTGAGCCCTGTGAGTTCGTCAGGCGTACGGGAGTTCATCGTGTGTCTTCTTTTGGGAACGAATTCGGTGAGCGATTTCTCAACAAGTGATTCGCGGTCAACCATGAATGAATCGGGCCGGCAAGCACGCATAGCATGCGCGGCTGTTGGAGCTTTCGCAAAGAGTTTCTGAACAAACGCATTCCTAAGCCTTGGTCGAGACGGCAAATCAAACGACCTGAACAACGCCTCCATTCGCCGAGCAACGCGACCACGAGTCCTCGCTTTCAAAACGTTTGATTCAAATGCCGAAGTGCGTGGTGGCAATCTCCAACAAAAACTGCTCAGCTGGCAAGGCGCGTTTGCAAAAAAGTTTCGATTCGCTGTGACGAGCTATTGGCGCACCTACCGGCTATTCCACGGTGCTGATTTCCGTTTTCCAGGGGGCGCTCGAACGGGATGTTAAGTGGGCCATTTCATGCTGACCACAACCAGTCCGCGCGCGCTTTATTCCGGCCACTGCAAGTGGTATTTCACACCGGCCAGTTTTTGGCGTTGACGAGTGTTAGTTATTCTGCCGTTGATTGGCCGCGCGAGCGACGATGTCGGGTAGCTTGTTGGATGAGTGAAACGCACTTGCAAAGAGGTTGGGCACGACCACGGATTAAGAACAACGAAGCACACTCGGCCGTGTAGTTTGTTTCGATGTAGTTTGTTTCGAGGATTGTTCGTGAGGGGCTAAAGAGCCATCCCCAGAATCATGGCGAAGCCCAGGCGAGCGACAAGCGCAACGCGCCTGCGGTTGTCGACTCGACGCCAACCCCGTCGCCCAACTGGCGGGGACTGATTTGCGATGTCGACTTTGCTCGCGCGCCTCTGCACCTCTTTGGCCTGGCGCGTTTTGCCATAGGGCTGCTGTTTACCGTGATGTC
>CALJLD010000093.1 GCA_937982665.1 uncultured Planctomycetales bacterium | reverse complement strand
TCTTGCCGGCGACTTCTTTTGTCGCGATTGATTCCCGGCTGTTTCGATGTGACACGGAAAGAAAGGGTGTGGTTCGGCGGATTTCTTGTCCGCCAACCGCAGAGCAAGACCGCAGCGGCGATGCAGTCTTGCTCTTAACTGCGTCCCCCGTGATGTCTCGTGTTAGGCGACGTGCCGCATGCGTTCCACCATCTGCGGATCATAGAACAAGATTGAATCTGCTGAGTTTTGCGGCGCGAGCTGTGCCATGTGGAACATAGCGATAGGTTTGGCAACGCGCTTGAGTTGTTCCACGTTCAACGTACTGAGCATCTCGTATTCCATCTGCCATTTGAGAATCAGCGCTTCGAGTTCGCGGGCTACTCCGGCCAGCTCGCGTGTTCCCGGCGGTCGCGTGGCGAATGCCAACTCAATGTAGGCTAGTTGTTGTTCTTCCATAATGGTTGACAGTTCCGTCTGTTGTTCCGGAGTCAACTCCAGCGCCCAAGCGACAACAGGATGGGCCAGGCCTTGCGGGCCATTTGCGACGAGGTGTTGATCAACGGCATAGTCCGGCGCTGCAAGTGCAAGCGCACAAAGATACGGCGAGAGTAGAGTCCAGCTCATGGAGTCCCCCTGTCTGAGCATGTGAGAAATTGACTGACTGTCCGCATGCTCATATCCGGGATCTTCAGCAAAACCGGACAGAATTCCTGAAACATTTCCGTTCGGTTTGCGCTTGGCCAACGGTTTACACCCGGCGGGGAATTGTTTGGTTCGGTGTCTTGCGATGAACAGCGCGCCTCGATTCGTATCCGGGGCTTCCTTCGCTGCGCTCAGTCCAGCCACCGGCAACCCGATTGATGCGCGCAGTCAGTCACCGGCACACCCGGCCGCTTGATGGTCCACGGCTTATTGCGTCGTTTCTTGGCCGCTGCCTAGCTCAATCCGCCGATGGAGAATCACTGCGCCGACTACGGATGTGGCCAGAAAAATGGAGCCAATCACCGGGACAAGGCTCATCAACAAAGCGGACCCGCCCAGCCCCAGGGTGTGTGCCCTGTTGCGACGGCAGAAGGCGAGCTTCTCCGCGCGCCGCATCGCTCGTAGCGCGAGCGGATAATCCAGGAAATCACGGCCGAAGATGAAGCTATCGAAATACCAGACCGCAACAAAAGCAGCGACGGTGCCAATCACCGGGACGCAATTGAGCACCAGGCAGACAAACATAACCAGCAACAGAGAGAGAAGGTCGCGGACTGCGTCAATCGCCTGCAACCACAGCGAGATCTCGCGGAGCTCATCGCGCGGCATTCCCAGGGCAACCTCAACTTCAATCGCCAGCAGGCCGAAGAACTGCGCACACAAGATCTGAATTGAGATCAGGTACAACACAAAGGTCGATGCAATCGCCGCGAAGACGAGACCCAGCCAACTGGCAATCAGCATCAACCAACCCAGAAAGGTGTCATCAAATGATGCGTTCACCTTGGGGCCCAGCCACCAGAGCAGCGCAATGATCCCGACGATGATCAGCAACGTCAGGATCAAATTGATGGCGACCGGCAGCAGCGCGAATTTCCAGAGTCCGCTTCGCGAGTTGAGAAACTTGAATCCGGCAAAGGGCGCGAAGAAGCCTTCCCACAGGCGACCGGCAAAGTTGTTGGCCGGCGGGCGGAGGAACTTCTCATCCGTGACAGCGCGCACTCGTCCTGACTGTTGATTCTTCACATGCGGAGGACTTTAGTAAGTTGCCGGGTCGAGGGATGACTCTCCGCCGACTGGTAGAGTTTGATTCCGATGGCTTATCCAAAACCGTGCCAATCTCTCATTTCTTGCTCAAACTCGCGCTCGATTTCGAATCGAAAAACTTCAAACTCGCATTTGTCCTGGAACTCATGTTGAGCCCAAAGAAAGCAGCCCTCGAAAAACTGCGCAAGCAATTCCATCTCGTCACCAAAGACCGCGATGTTTATCAACGACAAGTCTTGAAGGTGTAACCGACCATCTCTGTCACTCGGATAGCGAAAGACTTGGCCGGATGGATCAACATTAACGAAATCTTCTAGTTTCGCCTCGACTGAGTCCAGCATATGGATGGAGTCGCCGAGTTTTTCTAAGTAATTGCGCAGAAAGCGCCAATTGTCCATTAGTCGATGAGTCGGTTCGAAACTCGGAGTTTCGTCACAAATCGCGGCGAACAGTGGGCGAAGGTACTTCAGCGAAAGCTCAATTCCGTGGCGGTAAGTGGCGACGATTGGATAGACAAGAATGTCGACGCCGCGGTTTTCTTCTTGAAGACCTTCGACCAAGCGCTTCCCTGCCTCGAAAAATCCTAGCGCATATCGGTCAAAGCCAGCCGGCCGACCATTAGTCCCAACACATGCGTTTAGTTGCCCATACACTCCCGAACGAAAAAGACTGTTTTGGTTCATCGAATTCACTTGCCAAAGGTCGTACGCAAACTTCGCAAAAAGACCGATGTTTATGATGACACATCGAAAGCCGCGAGGTTCATCCGATTGGCTTGCGCACCAACTCAATGGCGCGCAGCCGAATAACTCTTCGACTATTATTCTTCCATCTTCCAAAAGGCAATTCCGCCGGCTTGCTTGCCGACATCGGCAACGTCAACCCGTTTGAGCGTCTTGAGGTCGATGGCGTCGACACCGCCCGGCTCGCCACCGATTCCCTCGACGGTGACAATCGCGAAGCGCGAATCCGGTGTGATGGCAATCCCGTGAGGCACCTTGCGGCTGTTCTCCACTCGGGCGAGTTCTTTGCCGGACTCGATGTCCCAAATACCGGTGGCCGCGTCCGATTTGTAGGTCACGACGAACTTTGTTCCGTCCGGCGTGACTTCGACGTTGTAGGGACCTTTGCCGGTGGGAAAGCGGCGAGTGATTTTCCACTCGTCGAGATTGATCTCCACAACTTCGTTGGCGCCATTGTTGGCGACGTACGCCAGCGGCTTGGTGGGATGCATCTGCACCCAGGTTGGCTTGGCCATGGCGTGGTGATGGCCATCATGCTGCAACTCAGGATCATGCTGAGCGTGCTGATCGTGGGTTGTTGCGTGCTGATGATCGCCATGTTTTTGATCACTGCTTTTTTGGTCGGCCTGCTTTTCGTCGCCATGCTGCTTATGGGCATCACCATGTTGCTTGCCGTCGTGTTGCTTGGCGTCGCCATCGCCATGTTTGTGATCAGCTGCGCCGGCTCCGTGATCACCATGTTTTGCATGATCCGCGTGGGTTTGTTCGCCGTGAGCATGCTCACCGTCATGTGCGTGGCTGTCATGCTTCATCCGCATCTGGCCTTCGCCGGTGTGGACGTTGAGCGTTCGCGTGACGGCCAGATCAACGGCATCGATCTCGAAAAGTTCGTCCGTCATCATCGACATCGAATAGTGCTTCAGCCCATCGGGCGAGAACCGCGAGCCATGCGGCATGATCCCTTGGGGGATCTGCATGAGTTCCACCATTTCTTCAGGGTCCACAATGGAAACGGTGCTGGGCTCATGGCCGCCGTGCAGGTTGAAATTGACGATGTGTAACAAGCCTGTTGCGGCGGAGATTTGCATGGTGGCCGGGAACATGCCCAATTCCACCTCGTCCACAAGCTGATCATCGCCAGTGGTGTACTTATAGAGGATGCCGTAGGGCCGACCATGTGCGATTGAAAGATACCAGTGCTTGCCGTCCGGACTGACGCCCAAACCGTGAGGGCCTTCAATCTCCAAGTCATAAATGCCGACGCGAATTCGCTTGGCGACTTCCAAGCGAGCATCGCCATCTTCCGGGGCCACGAGCCGGATCAGGACAACTTCGTCCTCGGACTCGCAAGCGACATATGCGTAGTACGAAGTCTCAGCGGCTGCCAGCGAGCCAGTACCATTCGTAGCTTGCGACGGCGCGCAAACGGTGGTCACAACGAGCAAAGCAATAACCACAACCACGGTGGATACCCACCCACGCACCGGGTTTGCGTTCATGCGTTTCATTGGAAACATCTCCGCGAAAGAAAGAATGATCTCACGAGACGTAAAGCAATTGTTGACGGGGCAAGCGATTTTTGACGAGCCAAGCTCTGTCACACAACGGCAAAACAGCGGGATCGACATTCCGCCGATCCCGCTGCTATGAACTCAACTGGTTTGACTATTCGCCACCGCGGCGACGCACGCCTTCGGACAACCGAACGCACCACAGACCGGAATTCCAATCGGAGAAGAAGATGTTCCCCTTATGCGGCTGCGGACCCCAGACCATGGGGGCGTTGGCGACATAGCCTTCGTGATCGAAAGACTTGAACTGAGCAATCTCGCGGCCTTGCCGTCCGAGGTCACCCATCAAGTCGCCGGAGATGTCCACCACGCGGACACCGGCGTTGTACATCGCGGCGTAGAGGATGTCGCCTTCCACCCAATAGTTGTGGCTGCCGGCTTCGGAGATTTCGTAGCGGGCGACCTCGCGGCAGTTTTCCGGATCGGTCACATCGACAAAGTGCAGGTAACCGCCGGCGATGGTTGGCGAGTCCTCGGTCGACAGACCATATGGGAATCGCTCATCGCCACAGATCACGTACTTCTTGCCGGTTTGAGGGCTGGTGAACGGGAAAGCCGCATGGTGTGCCACATTCGGCGGAACGTAGCTGAAGACGAATTCCGGATTGTCCGGCGAGCCGCCTTTGATGCCGTTGCCGACATCCACGACGTGCAAACCGTTCGCCCAATTGGACGAATAGGCCAGGCCGTCAGTGATCCAGACGTCATGGACGGAATGACGCGGCGTGTCGAGCTCGTACTCGGCAACGCGGCGCGGGTTTCGTGGGTCTTCAATGTTGATGATGTCGTAGCTGGTGCCGTTGTTGATGGCGTAAACGTGATTCTTGCTGATGAACAAGTTGTGCACGCCGCCGGTCAGGTTGTCATTGAATTCCGAAAGGAGTTCCGGATTTCGCGGATCCGTGACGTCATAGATCACGATGCCGTTGCGGCGGTTGGAAGCGCCTTCACGGCTGATGATGCAAATCTTGCCGTCTTCGGAAACCTTCACATCGTTCACTGTGCGGGCATCCACCGTGACGGTGGCGATGCGCTCGATGTTCTCCGGATCAGTCACATCCCAGAAGTGGGCGTCGCCGTTGGCGCCCCAAGTTCCGGTGACCGCGTAATCACGACCGTCGACACCTTCCCACACCCAAAGATCGGAAGTGTGTGTGTCTGTGACAACTCCGCGACCAACAACATTCAGTCGCTTTTGAACATTGCGAGCGGTGATTTCAACTTCGGCCTTGGCGCCAAAGGGACCGCATTGGGCGATCAGCGTGTACTTGCCGGGAACTTCCGCCACAAAACGACCGCTGTTCTCAATCTGGCCGGTGCCGCCGTACGATGTGTATTGGTCGACGCGATCCTGCGTGAACGCAAAGGTCATCGGCAAATCGGCAACGGCGTTACCGTCAGCATCTTTCGCTGTGGCATTCAAATACAGAACGTCGCCGGTGCGGGCCGTTTTCTCGCTGACTTCCAAATCGAGCGACTTCACGGGAAACTCGACGACTTCGCCTTCAAAGCTGCCTGTGACATCTTCCACTTTGGCCGTAATGGTGAAGTTGCCCGGCTTGTGGGCGACAAGATTGCCAAAGGCATCCATCTCAGCAACTTGCGGGTTACTGCTTTGGTAGTTCACATCCACATTCGTGCGCTTGTTTTCCATCTCGTCAACAACGTTCAACGTCATTGGCGTTGACAGCCCGGCATACAGCTTAGGAGCGGTCGTCGCCAGGCTTACATTGGTGATGGGCGGAAACGCGACATTCACTGGCACGTTCACGCGAAGCGGATTGTCTTCGCCAGCGTTGCGAAGACCGCGAGCACCTCGCCGGCCACCTGCCGCAGCGGGCATCACCATCACGGAGAACTCGCCTGGCTCGGTCGCGGTGACCTGGCCATCGCGAGTAACGGTCAGCTGCCGCCGCGAGAGCGAGAAGAAGGAGACTTGCGTATCCAGCTCATTGCCATCCGCGTCAAGCACTTTGGCTTGCAGTTGGATGGTCTCGCCAACTTTCAAGTCAAGCTTCTGCGGCGTGACAACCACCTTGGCCGGTTGAGGGCCGTCCTGATTGCCATCTTGTGAGACGGCCGCTGTTGTCAGGAGCAGGGCAACCGCCACGAAGCCCAACGCGGTGGCAAATGGTCGTGTCTTCATGAACTTCTCCAACGCAATGAAGATAATGGAACTGAAGCCGCCGGAGGGCCAGCCGGGTGCGGGCAAGCTCGGCACGTCCGGACCGCAGGGAATGCACTTGAAGGGACTCGTCCAAACAAAGCAGGTTTTGGCTCCAAACTCTGCCAGGACATGCCTTTAAGACTACTGCCGCCAGATGGCCATTGCAACCAATCCGGCAACTTCGCAAAGATCTTGCGCAGTGGTCAAGCCGCGATTTGCGTAGTTTGGACATATCAATCGGGCCTCGCTCAAGGTGCAAATGACAACCCGTCCTTCACATCGCGCTGACAAACCGACGCTGCCTGCGATCATTCGCTGGCCGCTCAAACTGCTGGCGATTGCTTGGGCGTCGC
>CALJLD010000092.1 GCA_937982665.1 uncultured Planctomycetales bacterium | reverse complement strand
CTTGTTGCTCCCGGCTGTTTCCTTGCTCCCGGAAGTTTCATCGTCCTGCTGGCAATTGCCAGGCGACAGCACCCGGCCGACGCGCTGGGACGCTTTGATCGTACAAAAGGAAAGCGAGGCTGCGGTATTCGTCAACGCCAGCGAGATTCGGTATCTTGTTGGCAGATGCACGCGCGGCACACCGAAACAAGAAACTGCTGCACGACAACACCTCATTACAACAAACAGCTCCGCCTGCCCAAAGACATTCCGCCTCCCGCACTTAGCCAGGAGTTTCCGCGATGAGTTCAAGAATTCGTTATTGCTCCAGTTTGCTGGCGACAACATTCCTGCTGGCGACTTTTACGTTCGTCGTTGCGCAAGATCAACGCGGCGCTTCTGACCGTGTTCGCGCGCTGGAAGACGGCCCTCCGCAACAACTCACTTACCCTGCGGCGCGGCGTTCCGATCATGTTGACGATTACCACGGGACGGAAGTGCCGGACCCCTATCGCTGGCTGGAAGAGCCGCGGAGCGAGGAAACGCTGGCTTGGATCAACGCACAGGTGGAACTGGCAACGAACTACCTGGGCAGCCTTCCGGAGCGCGAAGCCATTGAAAACCGGCTGACCGAGTTGTGGAACTTTGAGCGGTTTGGAATTCCATCCGAAAAGGGCGGCCGCTACTTCTACACGCGAAACAATGGACTGCAGAACCAGGATGTGTTGTTCACGGCCGATTCGCTGAATGCCGAGCCGCGTTTGTTATTGGACCCCAACAAGCTTTCCGACGACGGCACCGTCTCTTTGGCCGATATCGAAGTCAGTGACAACGGTCAGTTGATGGCCTACGCCACGAGCACAGGCGGTTCCGACTGGCGGGACATCATGGTGCGCAATGTTGAGACCGGCGAAGACCTGGACGATCACGTGCAGTGGGCGAAGTTCACGGAGCTCGCCTGGACGCCGGATGACGAAGGCTTTTTCTACAGCCGTTACGAAGCTCCAACCGAAGGCGCGGAACTGGAAGATGTGAATTACTTCCAGAAGCTGTACTACCACAAGATTGGCACGCCACAGTCTGACGACAAGCTTGTCTATGAACGGCCGGATCAAAAGACCTGGCTTTTTCAGGCCGAGGTTTCCGACGACGGCAACTACCTGATCATTTCGGTGCCCATCGGCACGGAGCGCGAGAACGGCGTCTTTTACAAGGATCTTTCGTCCGCTGGCAGTGAAGTTGTGGAACTGTTGAAGGACTTTGACGCGGAATACTCTTTCCTGGGAAATGACGGCGCCACGTTTTACTTTCGCACGGACCTGGACGCGCCGATGGGGCGAATCATTGCGATTGATACGCGTGCCCCCGCCCGAGCGAATTGGCGAGAAGTTGTCGCGGAGTCGCGGAGTTCATTGCAAGCGGCGAGTATTATCGGCCACAAGTTTGTCGTTTCGTACCTGACGGACGCAAAAACGGAAGTGCGGCTGTTTGATATGGAGGGCTCCGCTGCAGGGCAGATTGAGTTGCCAGGCATTGGCGCGGCGGCCGGCTTGCGAGGCAGCCCTGAAGATACGGAGACGTTCTATTCGTTCACCAGCTATGTCGATCCCGGCACGATCTATCGCTACGACTTCAACACCGGGCAGTCGACCGTCTTCAAAAAACCGGAAGTCAAATACGACGCGGACGACTTTGTCACGGAACAGGTGTTCTACGAGAGCAAAGATGGCACAAAGGTGCCGATGTTTCTGAGCTACAAGAAGGGCCTTTCGCTCAACGGTGAGAATCCGACGTTGCTGTATGGCTACGGAGGTTTCAACATTTCCATCACACCGCGGTACTCCGTACAACACATTGTTTGGATGGAGCGTGGCGGCGTTTACGCCGTTGCCAACCTGCGGGGCGGCGGCGAGTACGGCAAGGAATGGCATGACGCCGGCCGGCTGGACAACAAGCAAAATGTGTTTGACGATTTCATCGCTGCCGGCGAGTGGCTGATCGACCAGAACTATACATGCAAGGAAAAGCTGGCCATCAACGGTGGCAGTAATGGCGGATTGCTGGTGGGCGCGTGCATCACGCAACGTCCGGACTTGTTTGGCGCGGCCATCCCCGCTGTCGGCGTGATGGACATGTTGCGATTCCAGAAGTTCACGATCGGTTGGGCTTGGGTCTCGGACTATGGATCTTCTGATAACGCAGATCAGTTCAAGACGTTGTTTGCATACAGCCCTTACCACAACATCAAAGAGGGCGTGGCCTACCCGCCGACGATGATCACGACGGCTGATCACGATGACCGCGTTGTCCCGGCACACAGCTATAAGTTTGCGGCGCAGATGCAGCATGCCCAATCCGGCCGCAATCCCATTCTCATTCGCATTGAGACCTCGGCCGGCCACGGCGCAGGCACTCCGATCTCCAAACGGATCGAGCAAGCGACCGACACGATTGCTTTCTTGAATTATCACCTGAACGAGAAAGTGTCCGGCAGTGATCCAGAGACTCCGGTGTCCAAAGAAGGATTGAAGTTGCCGGTACTGAAGGAGTTGAAGACCGAGGTCAAGGATGACGGGAAATAGTCACTCAAGTTGACCATTCGGAACTCAAAGCGGCTGGGTAATCCCGGCCGCTTTCTATTGCTAGCTTCGCTCGTGCTAGCACGAAAAGGACAACCAGAAGCGCGTTCCAATTCGAGAGAAGGGCAGGCTATCTCACCAAGAGTCATCACAACACCAGAGCGACGCCAACTCCTGTTCTCTGGCTTGGCGATTCCTGGTACCAATTCGCCTGTCTCTGGCTGCGCGTGCTGGCACTGAGGGAAGTTTTCCGCAGGCGCGCACAGCTTGATGTGTTCAACACTTATGCGCGAGCCAAGGTTCTCTTTGCCAAAGTGCGAGCGAACTTTGCCTTGGCAACAAACGACGAAGCATGAATACGAAAACAAATCCCACAGCGGAGCCCACAAATGCTCCGCAACAACTCATCGATCGATACTTCGATGTGATGGCCAAACATTACGCGGCCGTGTATGGGCTGGCGGTCTCGCCGCCGGAAGCGGTGCGGCATGATGCGGTCACGCGGTTTCAGGAGTCATCCGCAATGACTCCGCGCCGCGCGGTCGATGCGATTCTGGCCGCGCTGGAAGCTTGGCGCGCCGGGGAGGAATCGCCGCAAGCCCGCGCCGCCTAGAGTCGAACGCTCCCAGCGAGCGCGCGAATTGTCCATCCCGATCCATCGACTCTGTTGGAACTCTCCAAGATGAGAACCATTCGAGGAAAGAAGGCCGTCGTCACTGGGGCATCCAGCGGGATTGGCAGAGAGGTTTGCCTGGAGTTGGCCAAAGCGGGCGCAAACCTGTACCTTGTCGATATTGACGAGGCCGGAATGGCGCAAACGGCCGAACTGTGCGAACAATTGGGCGTTGAAGTTCGCCAACGAAGTTGCGATGTCTCAAAGTCCGAGAATATCACGGAAACGGTTGAGGCGATTCTCGCTGACTGGGATGTTGTTGACATCCTGGTCAATAACGCCGGCGTCGCCTATTACGGGCCTGTCATGCGTATGACGTCCGAACAATGGGACTGGTTGTTGGCAATCAACCTCCACGCGCCAATTCGCTTCACGCATGAGTTCCTGCCGATCCTATTGTCTCGCCCTGAGGGTCATGTGGTGAACATGGCCAGCATCTGCGGGTTGGTTGCCGGTCCTCGGCAAACGGCTTATCACGTGAGCAAGTTTGGACTCGTCGGCTACACTGAATCACTGCGAGCGGAGTTTGCCGGCAAGACGTTGGGGCTGACGTGTATGTGCCCTGGACTTGTGCGAACGCCGCTTTGGAAAAATGCGGTGCAAGGATTCCAAAAGGGACAACATCGACAGCCGCCACGTTGGGTGGCGACAACACCGCGTCGCGTTGCGCGAAGATGCATCAAGGCGATTCGCCGCAACAACTCATTGGTGGTGATGACGCCGATTGCGCACTTCCTCTACACACTCAAACGCTTCTCTCCAAGGCTGCTGGATTTCATGCAGCGCTTCCGATTAAAGAAAAGAAAACCATCAGCGCCGCCGAATGTGAACTCCACTCCACGAAAGATGGCCGCTTGAGGTAGTTTAGGCAATATAGGAAATCGTGTCGTTATCTGCTTATTTGCGAACGCTTTGCGCGGGATATGTCGGTTCTGCCGACCCAACTTGAGAAATTCTGTCCGGAAAATATGAAGAACCCGGATTAACTGGGTCCATCGGTGGAACCGTTGCGTTTAGTACAGAAAGGCAAAGCATTTAGAGAAAATGAAAAGTGTTTGACGCCCTCGGGAAGCTTGTTAGTATGCAAACTCTTGGGGGTTTATACGGCAGCCGCCGTAGTCGGATCGGGCCCCAGGTCAGCAGCAGTTGATCAGCAGTCAAGAAAGACATTGACCAGCGTCGTTAGGCAGTGACGCGCAGGTCAAAAGGGGATGAATCAGGTCCGTAGCAGTAGGAATTGTCTTTCCCGTTCGGGGAAACTGCCGTTCTGACTTGCTAGTTGGTGTGTGCTGATGCGTACGTGTGTGTTGATGCGTAGAGACTGAACGCCAAGAGTATCACCTAGCCGAAGGAATCGAGATGGGACTGCCGGGTGCGATCGTACTTTCCAGCGACCCCAAACTGACGGAACAAATTGGGCGAAGACTGCAACAAGAATGCGCGATTCAAGTCGAATATGCAGGCCGTGACCTGGCCGCAGAATGTTCGCAGAAGTTGACCTGGGTTGATCTCCGCGATTGGGCACGTTTGCAACCGAACGAAAGAGCACAGTTTCAGCGACGTTTGGAATCCGCTCATCGTGTGATTGGCATTTTTGAACGGGGCGTTCCGCTGGATATCGCGGTCAATGCCAGCCAACTCTGTCAGGCCTTCGTTGAGTTTCCCTCTGCGGATTCAAGCAATCTGTTGAGTGTGGTTCGTGAAGCCGAACGCAAGACCAAGCCGCGCTGCTTGAGTCAACCGCGAGAAGTCAAAGGCATCAACAACTCCTTTGTCACATACACGCCGTCTTTGTTCCCGGCCTTGGATGAGCTGCAGATTGCCGCTCGGCACAATTTCACCTTGTTGCTCATTGGTGAAACCGGAACAGGCAAAACTTACCTTGCCAACTTGATTCACGAACTCTCGCCGCGGAAAGACCGGCGCTTTGTGCATGTCGCCTGTGGCGCGCTGCCCAAAGACTTGCTGGATAGTGAACTCTTTGGACACAGAAAAGGCGCATTCACCGGCGCTGAGATGGACAAAGAAGGCAAGCTGGAAGCCGCCGGCGATGGGACTTTCCTGCTGGACGAAATCGACGTCCTGGGAATGGAACAACAGGCCAAGCTGTTGCGGATTCTGGAATCGGGCGAATATGAACGTGTGGGCTGCAATGAAACCCGCAAACTCAACGCCCGCACAATCGTCGCCTCCAACCTGAGCTTGGAGCAACTGATTGAAGAAAGACGTTTCCGTTCCGATCTGTACTTCCGTTTGAAGCAGGTCAAGTTCGAGATTCCGCCGCTGCGGAACCGGCCGCTTGATATTCTTCCGCTTGCTATTCGCTTCATTATTGAATGCTCTGCGCAGCATGAGATTCCGGTCGCCTGCATTTCCCCGGAATTCATTAACGTGCTCATGGCATACGACTGGCCCGGCAACATTCGCGAATTGCGAAATGAAACACGCCGGGCCGTTTTGTTTTGTCAGGACGGCGTGGTCAATCCAAAGTTGATGACACCCACGGTGGTGCAAGATGCCCGCAAGCGGATGGAACAGATGCAAATGTCGCCATCGCCGTCAGCGGGTTTGAAGCGTGAAGTCGCCACAACCGAGCAGGAAGCGATCGAGGCGATGTTGCGTTCGCAGAACTTCAACCGCGCGGCCACCGCCAGAGCTTTGGGGATCAGCCGCGTTACGCTCTACAACAAGATCCGCAAGTATCAGATCCCGCTCAAGCAGCAAAAGCCTCGCTAGGGCGACTGAGACCTTTGCTTTCTTGTGCGCGTCATTGTGTCGGGCGCGCCCCGGTCTGTGCGCATCCTTTGGTGGTGAGCTTCCCCGCTAGAATTCCAGCCCATCGCCATCATCCGAGGCGGCGTTTCCGTCGTCGCCAGAGTCTTGTTCTTCTTCCATCGCGGCGAGGAACTTCTCCAGCGGCGGGTGCTGGATGTGGAAACTCGTGGCTTGCTGATAGGCGTGGGCAACGGCCAAGAGTTCGGTCTCGCCAAAGAGTTGCCCGGTGAAGGTGATGCACTCGGGAGTTTCCACACCATCGCGTCCGCGGAAACCGATTGGCAATACTGCGCTGGGATGACCGGTGAAGTTGGTGAGGACGAGGTCATTGCCGCCAACGTACAGATCAACCTGCTTCATCGTTTCGCGCATTTCTTCCATGATCTTGGCGCGAATCCGGTTTGCCCTGAGGTATTCCACAGCCGGCGTAAATTGGGCTTCGCGGAAGGAAGCCGGCCAGGTGTTCAAGCCTTCGGTCAATTTCTTGCGCGTCACTTCGTCATGCGCACAAGAGGCTTCCGCGCTCAAGATGATCCGCAGCGCGTTGACCGGATATGTGCCAGGCAGTTCGATTTCCTTCAGCGTCACGCCCAGACTCTTTAATACGTCAAGCTCAGGGCGCTCGGCGTCAGGTCTGCGTCGGTTGGCAAAATAGCCAACAGTCATGTCGCGAATGTCACGTTGCGGCGGCCAATGGAATGGCCGGTCTTGTGCGGAAGAATCCAGACCGTCAAAGCCATGGATGGCAGCGAAGACAATTGCGGCGTCTTCAATGCTGCGGCACAGGGGGCCAATCTTGTCCATCGTCCAACTCAGCGTCATGCATCCGTACCGGCTGACGCGGCCAAATGTTGGACGCAGCGAACTGTTTCCGCAACGCCGACTGGGCGAAACAATGCTGCCCAGGGTTTCGCTCCCTAGCGCGAATCCGACGCAGCCGGCTGCTGTGGCACTTGCGGAGCCTGCCGACGATCCGCTGGAACCCTGCGCGGGATTCCAGGGATTGCGAGTCATGGTGTTGTACCACCGGTCGCCTTGAGCCAACGCGCCGAGGGAAAGTTTGGCGATGAGCACGGCGCCGGCTTCTTCCAAACGTTTGGCGACTGTCGCGGTCTCCGCCAACATTTGATCCTTGTAGGGCAGGGCACCCCAGGTTGTGGGATAGCCAGGAACGGCGATCAGATCTTTCGCACCCCAGGCGATGCCGTGCAGCGGACCGCGATACTGACCCGCGGCGATCTCTTTATCCGCTCGGGCAGCTTGCGCCAGCGCGAGGTCCTCCGTGTAGTTGATCACGAACTGCAGCAGGGGATCAAACTTGCGAAGCCGTGAAAGATAGAGCTTTGTCAATTCGGTCGAAGTGACTTGTCGCGTCCGCAGCAAAGCGGCCAATTCCGTGACAGGCAAGAAAGCCAATTGCGTGTCATCGCTCGGACGCACCGGCGCGGAGCGCTCTGTCAATCGTGCCTCGCCGCGGTCACCAGCTTTCGCCGGAGGCAACCACGGCGCGGGGTTGAAGGATTGGACCGGCGCGTCGCCATTGGCCAACGGCACTTCGCGCAATTGCTCGAACGTGCCCATCGCGCGATTCAAACTCCGCGCGGTCGATTCACGATCTTCCTCGCTCAAGTCCAAGCCAGCGACCCACTCCGCCTGTTGGACCATTTCCGCTGTGACGCGGTCTTGTCCCTGCACGACACTCGCCAGCGCTTTTTGGAAGACGACGCTGCCGACGCCAAGTCCGGCCAACACGGAGAATGCCCTCCGCCTGGTGAACACGCGTGGATGTCTGCCCTCTTGTGTGCGAGTTTCGGAGTTATCGGCCAAGCTTGAAGGATCGCGTTGAGTCATCATCAGGCCTCGAGCGGATCAAGGATGAATGTGTTTGGTTGGCGGCACCGATTGTAATTCCCGCACAACCAGTAAGAAACGCGCCGCCGATAATTTCGAACATTCGGCCTGGCCTGGCAAATCGCCTTGCCCACGTTTCCGGCGGCAAGTTCAGGCTATCCTTTCTCGGAAGCTGATACCGAAAACGAGTGAGTCATGAAGATTTATCGCGGATACCGATCCCCGCAGGGGGCCATTGTTGAAGTCAACGGCGCTCCGCTTGCGCCGGCAAACCTGCCAGGTCACGATGTCGAGCTCGCATTCGAGTGGGGTTACAACGGCAGTGGACCGGAGCATTTGGCGCTGGCCATCCTGGCGGACTGCCTGGGCGAAGAGCAAGCACTTGTCGCTTCGCGCGAGTTCAAACGGAAGTTCGTCGCCGGGTTTGACGACGTCTGGGAAGTCTCCGAAGGCGAAATCCGCTCATGGTTCGGCGGACAGACTCTGGTGGATTGAAACTGCAGTGCGCTAATCAAACGCACCAATCGCCACGTCCATTACGTAATGGACGATCCCCAGCCAAACGATGTCGCGCGAGCGAATCAGAGTGAGCAGCACAATGACTGTGATGCCACCGGTCAGGGCAAAATAGGCGGCGATGTGAGCTATCGATTGTCCAGCAGCGAGTCCCCTCGGAATGTGAGCTGCTGCAAACAGCAACGAGGGAAGAAGTATCGCCAACCACGTTCCGCCCAGCCAGCGCAAGCGGACGAACACGTACGCAATCACTGCGCCTTCCAAGAAAACCGGAAGCGCATGTTGCAGCGATCTGCGCTCAAAAGTCCCTTGCAGAACCTGGCCGTAGTTCGGCAACTGGCCCATCACCGCCAGGTACGCAGCAACCGATGCAGCCGCGATGGCAACACCGGCGAAGATTTTCTTGTGTAAGCCAGCAGGCCTCAGGTAGATGGTTGACGTTGGTTGACGGCGCGCTAAGAGCCCAACGAATAGAGGCAGATACCAGATCAACGCGTTGAGATTGAAGATCAGCGGATTCCAGCGACGTGATGACTCCGGCAAGAGCCAGCCGGCCCGATAGGCCTGGCCAAGCGCGAAGATTCCCGCGACAACGAGCACCGCGATGAAGATGTCCAGCCACGGTCTGTTGGGCTGGTCCTGGGGCGGTTCATCTGGAGGAAAGCCGGGGATCCAGCGGGCCGCGGCAAGCCATGCCATACATGCCGTAGCGTAGCCAGCCACAATAGCGGCGAAGAATTGAGCATCAACGGGCATGAGCTTTCTTCCGCCGGGCTGTCGCGTTCTTGACTGGGCCGCCCAAGTAATCTGAGCACATTTGCTCCAACATCTTCTGCAGCCGTCTGTCCGAGATTCGCAAAGCTTGAGCAGTCGTCTCCGGGTAGAGAATGCACTCGCGAATGGTGGCCAGCATGATCAGGATTGCCTCTGCGGCCGATTGCTGGCTGCGCTTGTCCTCATTGCCGGCCAGCCATTTGGCCAATCGGGCGATCACCGTGTTCATGTCTTGTGGACGTTGCGCGGCAACTGTCGCTGGATGTGTATGCGAACGAAGAACTAGCGCACGGAGCAGCCCTCGACGTTGACGGTGGTAGCGCACGAGTTCGCGCGAGAGCTTGCTGATTCGCTGCGAAACGACTGAGCGGCCGGAGTCACTCTGCATGATTCGCGTCAAGCGCCGCTCGACATCTTGACTATGCCGCGTGTAAAGGTCCGACAGCAGGCCGTTCTTCTCCCCAAACAAATGATAGAAAGAGCCCACACTGCAAGAAGCGGCGGCAACAATTTCATCAATGCTCAGATCTTCAAACAAGCGATCTGCCAGGAGTTCTTCCGCTGCCAAGAGAATCTTTTCTCTTGTGCGGAGCGCGCGTGCTTGCTTTGGAGTAGCTGGCGAGGGCATCGACTTGGCTTGCGACCGGCATGTTTTAGAATTAGAATTTTGATTCTAATAAAACGCCCGTCGTCGTCAAGCCGCGGAAAGTGGGGGGTACTTCAAGACGTCCATGGTCGACCATTTGTCGACCAGCAGGGTCACTCCAGTTTCGTACTGTCCCCAAAAACCAGCGCCGCCCGATCAATCTTTGATGGGCGGCGCAACGACCGGTTCAACACGAGGAGGAGCACGAGTCTGCTAGTGAACCGGGCGTCTCATTGAACGAGCCCGTGGCCCGTTGTCCGTGGGGCGGGCGAGTCGGTCAGGGGGAGCAAACCCGACCCGCCCGCATTGATGACTTCCGTATCCGCTGGGTTCGCCAGCTGACTCATGGCATGCTGCGGCGCAGACCATGAGGTTTTCGGACGACCAACACTGTCAGAGGGACCGGCCGCCCTGGCACAAAGCGGGGGCGATCACTTGACCAGTTTCAGCGGCCGGTCACTGGCGATGTCCTCAAACACCTGCTTGAGATCCTCTTCGTAATCCGCAACCGGCTGTCCGCCGGGCACGTTGAAGTGCAAGCCGCCGGTCAGGTCGGCGATTTGCTGCATCAAGTCTGTGTCGGCGCCAGCTCCCAAGCTGATGGTCACAATCGGAATGCCAGCGTCGGCCGCCAATTGGGCTTCGTCCAAAGCGTATTGCCTGGCGGTTGTCGTGTTGCTGGGACGGTTGGCGATGCCATCGGTAATCAGCACAACCATTTTGAACGCGCCGGCGCGGCCGTGTTCTTGGATTTCTTCACGGCCTTCCTTAATGCCGGCGCCGATGTTGGTATATCGGTCATAGTGACCTGCCTGTCGATGGCGCGAAGTTTCTTCAACAGCGGCAAAGTCAGCAGTGAGCTCGTGTTCGAGTGTCGCCGTGCCATCATCGGCCGTATAGACAGCCAAGCCCAAGCGATCATCCGTATCGACTTGTTGCAGGAAAGCTAAGAAAACGGTCACGGAGTTCTTCAGCGCCGTGATGGGTTGTTCGTTGGTCTTCCAAAGGTCCGGTGTTTGCGAGTATTCCGGCTGACGCTCTAACAAGTAATTCATGAACGTCAGATAGCCAAATCGGTGGCGATACTCACTGGGGAGTTGTCCGTTGCCGCCTTTGACATAGTTCACGTAGTCCGACCAACTGCCGCTGGGATACGGATATGCAATGGAATTTAGTCCCAGATAGTTCCGGACGCTCCAGTTGCTCCAGGAGGACGAGAGTGCCTGGTCCCATTGCATGCTTCCGTATGTGGGTGAGCCAAGCTGCGCGTAGATTGTGGCCAGGTTGTTTTCCACAAATGTCGCGCCCATGGTGCCAACGTTGCGAAGTTCGCTGTCATCGTTCATGGATGCGGAGCAATCCAACACCAGCACAATGTCTCGCGGCTGGTACATGGCGACGGATTCGTCCGCGAGATCAAAGTCCTCTTGGCCCAACACTCGGGCGAAGAACAACGGTTGATCCGGGTGATTGACCTGAACACGCACGGCCGAAGGAAGTTCCTCGCTGGGCGTAAACGTGCGGCTTTGGTCATCCCAATGGCCCAACTCCACCGTGATGTTCTCATCAGCCACAGTGCGGCCGCCAACGGAGTTGAATTGGATGTACTCCTTGACGCGTTCTAGCGCTTCTTCCGGACCAAGCACAAGCGCTCCAGCCCCAGCGAGAGCGCCGGCGTCGGTTGCTCGTTTGAGTTCGGTCTTCACCGTGGCGACATAGCCCAAGTCAAGCGACAAGGCCAGAAAGCCCATCATGCCGACGAGCATGAAGGTGAAAAAGACGACGGTCAAACCGCGTTTTTTGGCATCGTGCGCGCGGCGTTTGGTGCGATCCTTCGTCGAAATCAGTTTTGCGGAACGTTGGGCGCGCATGCTCAAACTCCTTCTTGTCGAAGAGGGGAGACGCCTTCGAAGTGACTCGAGGGAGGGATGTGTTCGTCAACTTACGCACAGCAGGACGCCATGCGGTTCTCGCGAAGGACTCGCGGATTGAATTGCATTACAACCCTAGCATAGAAAAATCCCGTTGGACGGATTTCCGTCATATTCCAGGATTTCCCCCCAGAAGTGGCATAAACGGCACGCCGTGCGCGTCAACGTCCTGTTATTTGGCTGCTTGCGATTTTGGGGCGGAAGCCTGGGTATGAAGCATCATCAGAACCAACGCAAAAACCGTCAGCACACCACTAGCGAGGTAGCACCACTCGGTCCGCTGAAACGGCGGCAAAGACTGCAGTACGACACGATGCGACGCCGGCACCGCCGGATTGCCCAGATTTAGTCGGTGTGGGCAGTGAATCACATCGTCCGCCAATGCGTAGGGAGTCGAGCTGCTCACGTCCACAAACAGCCAAGAGATCCAAACACAAATCGAAAGGCCCAGCAGGACTCTTGCAATTCGCAACATGGTGGCGGTTTCTCTAAATGCGAAGTGGTGCTCCCTGATCGCAATGTCACTGGTCCCGCGCCCAATTGCTTCAACTACCTACTTGCTCAGTTCGCTGATCGAAGTCATCTCCAGCTTGCGGAATTCAACTTCCGAACCTTCTGCCTGGAGCGCGAGTTGGCCTTTGCTCGCCGTGCATTTGGAACCATGGTTGACCAGGTCACCATTGACCCAAACCTTGACTTCGTCGCCCACGCACTCAATCACCATGTTGTTCCATTCGCCCACCGGCTTTTCCGAATCATCCGTCAAATTGAGAATCCGTCGGGCTTTGCCTTCGGTGATACCCCATGTGTCTTCCGGCCCACGGCGTTCGACCATGTTTGGCACTGTGATGTCTTCCACAATGCACCAGAAATCGCCGGCGTGCTGATGGTTCATCTGCACTTCGATCGATTGTGGGAACATCTTGTACAGTGCGCGGGGGGTGGAAGCATGCACCAACACGCCACAGTTGCCAGGCTCTCCGGCAAAGCGATATTCGACCTCCAGGCGATAGTTCTCGTATGTGTCGTCCGAGATCAAGTGCCCATTGGGTTTGCCAAGGCTGACGAGATTGCCATCTCGAACGATGAATGTTGGCTCAATGTTCGGATTGTCATCTGCCGCGGGGACATCGACGTGCCAACCACTCAAGTCTTTGCCGTTGAACAGGCTGGTGGTCTCCGCATCCTTGACGGATGCCGTGTCCTTTTGTTGTTGGGTGTCCTGTTGCTGCGGCAACAACAAAACAGCAACGACTGCCAGGGACGAAAGTGAGTTGATCATCACGCTGAGATCTCCCGTGCGGTGGGGAAGGCAATAGTCAATCAGGCCGTAACATCATGACTCTCTCGCGGGCTCAAATCAATGAGCGGGTAGTGGGCTAAGCAGGAACGAGCAACACGGTGTAAACTCCCACTGCGAAAGTGACAGAATTCGCTGCTCCACCAAGAATCAGCCCCAGACCGAATAAACCGCCAGGCTCGCGAGCGTCAGGATCCAGATGGCCAAAATGACCGTGGCGGCTATCAGCGCATTTTTGCGCTTTGCGGGGGGCGAAGCTTCCAGGTTTGGAGTGGTTGGCTGGTCAGACTTGGCCATGCGAATTTGCCGTCATTGGTGTTCGGTTGCGATGATCGATGTCTTACACGCCAATGAGAACTAACACGCCGTGCCATTTGCCGCAAGTCGAAGAAACCGGCAGGACAGCGTCACACAGCCTGGCCGCGGACTCAAACCGTGTTGTCTTCAGTTGCAACTTCTCGGTTAGACCAAAAGATGGCCCTGCCGGTGACACCTGGCGTGTACACTGTGCCGACATTCTTGATTGACATTCCTGTTCTTTACAACCTGCTGTCCCCATGGGCTACCGTTCCCTCCGCGAATGCGTGGAAGACTTGGACCGAAAAGGGCAACTCGTCCGCATTTCTGCGGAAGTCGACGCGTATTTGGAAGCCAGTGAGATTCATCGCCGCGTGAATGCGGCCGGCGGTCCGGCGATTCTGTTCGAACGCGTCAAGGGCTGCACGTTCCCCATGGTCTCAAACCTCTTCGGCACGCTGGAGCGAGCGAAGTTTATCTTTCGGGATGCGTTGGCAACCGTTGAGCGGTTGATCGAATACAAGATCGATCCCACGCAGGCGCTGCGGCATCCGCTGCGAGCCATTGGCGCCGCGCGCGGGGCGCTGACGATGTTGCCCAAGCGCGTGCGGCGCGGTCCGGTGCTTGATTCGCAAACGACGATCGGCCAACTCCCCCAACAGCACAGTTGGCCAAACGATGGCGGCGCGTTTATCACGCTACCGCAGGTCTATACGGAAGATGTCCGTTCGCCGGGATGGAAAGGCTCCAACCTGGGGATGTACCGCATTCAACTTTCCGGAGGAGAATACGATCCGGATCGCGAGATTGGTTTGCATTATCAAATCCATCGCGGAATCGGCGTGCATCATGCGCGCGCGCTGGCGGAGGGAAAACCGTTTCGCGTGAACATCTTTGTCGGCGGTCCGCCGGCAATGGCCGTGGCCGCGGTGATGCCGCTGCCGGAAGGTTTGTCCGAGTTGACGTTCGCCGGAGCGCTCAATCGCCGCCGCGTGCGAATGATCCATGGGCGATCGCCATTGCCGATACATGCTGAAGCCGATTTCTGTATCACCGGCGAAGTCATTCCTGACAAGTTGTTGCCGGAAGGGCCATTTGGCGATCACCTTGGCTATTACAGCCTGACACACCCTTTTCCCGTGATGCGCGTCGACACAGTGTTTCATCGCCGCGATGCTGTTTGGCCTTTCACGGTTGTCGGCCGCCCGCCGCAAGAAGACACGATCTTTGGTGCGTTGATCCATGAACTGACCGGGCCGGTCATTCCGACGGTCATTCCCGGAGTCAAAGCCGTGAACGCGGTGGACGCTGCGGGTGTGCATCCGCTGTTGTTGGCAATCGGCAGCGAACGCTACACGCCGTATGCGGCATCCAAACAACCCCAGGAAGTGTTGACGCAAGCGAACGCAATCTTGGGGCAAGGGCAGATGTCGCTGGCCAAGTTCTTGTGGATTGCCTCGGCGAATGATGATCCACAGCTTGAAGTCGATGACATTGCCGCATTCTTCCAACATTTGCTGCGTCGCGTCGACTGGCAGCGCGATCTCCACTTTCATACGCAAACCACCATCGACACGCTCGATTACTCCGGCCAAGGATTGAACCAAGGCTCGAAGGTTGTGATCGCGGCCGTGGGCCAGCCTATACGTGAATTGCCTCGTGAACTTCCGCGCGATCCGCGGTTGCCGCCAGGTTTTTCCGAACCGCAGCTGTGTTTGCCAGGCGTTGTGGCGATCACCGGACCGAGCGCGAAAGACGTCCCGTTTGCTGAAGCCGCGCGGCAAGTGGAATCGTTCGCCGCGGCAGTCGCGCAAGACAGCGAACTGCGAGAAACTTGGCAGGTCTACCCTCTGCTTGTGATTACCGATGACAGTACATTCACGGCGGCAACGTTAAACAATTTCTTGTGGGTGACGTTCACTCGTGCCAATCCGGCGACAGACATTCACGGCGTTGACGCCTTCATTGAGCAGAAACACTGGGGCTGCCGCGGCCCTCTGGTGATTGACGCACGTCGCAAGCAGCATCACGCCCCGCCGCTGGAGCCGGATGCGGAAGTGGCCAAGCGCGTTGACGCGCTGGGGGCGAAAGGCGGCCCGCTGCACGGGATTATTTGATTCAACGCGGTTGCGGTCCCCATTGTGGCCGATGTGAAACCCTCGGCGACCTTCCAGTCCGTCATTCCCGCTAAGGCGGGAATCCAGTC
>CALJLD010000091.1 GCA_937982665.1 uncultured Planctomycetales bacterium | reverse complement strand
GTCTGTTCGCAGCCAGCCTTCGTTGCGGTTGAAGAATTTGACCTGTCGAGCGAACGGCAGCAAGCGGGCTCCTTCTTCGAGCCGCCATGTCTGGCCGCCATCTCGCGTCCAAAGAATCACGGCGGAAGATGTCTTGGCGAACGGATCGTAAGTGCCGCCGGCAATCCAGCCGTTTTCGCGATCCAGGAAGATGGCCGAACTGAGCGTGCAATCGACGCCGGAGCGTTGCAGTTGCCAGGTCGCGCCGCCATCGGCCGTTGCCCAAATCACGCCGCGATCGCCCACGGCCCAACCAACTTGCGGATCGACAAAGAACACATCGTTCAGCCGGGCGTCATCCAGCATGGCGATGGTGGAGCCTTGCCCTGTGATTTCGTCTGACTCCGCGCGGAGTGGTTGCGCGGATTGTTGTGTGGCCGGATCGAGATTCGCCGGAGGTGTCTGCTGCTGAACTTGTTGACCACCGGGAACCGGCGCGGCGGGGAGTTGCGCGTTCGTCAAAATGTCAGGTAGCGCCAACAAACCAACAGTGGCTGCCGCAACCAACACCAAAAGCACCGCAAGACTCTGCTTGCTCCTCATCGCTTGCATCCTTGCATTCGCGAAGACGGGAACGGTTCAACTCGCCCGCGCGCATCTCTGCCGCGGATTGTTGGGAATTCTAAACGAAGCGGTGCTTGGGACCTACGCTGATTGGCGTCCGTAGCGAGTGCTAGCGGTGACTGTTCGCTGGATTGCCTGGTTTAATGCGGCGAAGCCCTACGGGACTCCGTCTTCGGCCCATGCGTTGGAAATATCGATTCCGCGATCGGAAAAACGCGCTGGAAGGATCTCTTGCAATCTGCCGATGAATCGGCTGTAGCTGCCGGTTTTGTCAGCCTCTTGCAATAGCACTCCATAGTGCATGCAGCGCCAATCGGCCGCTGCATTGTTCAAGTCGTGCTCAATTCGTGCCGCCGTTTGAAGGAACTCTGGATTGTCAGGCACAGCATAGAGCGCTTCGTCGACCATTGCTCGTGCCCCCGCAAAATCCTTTGCCTGCCAGAGCGAGAGCGCCATGCGGTGCGCGTCTTCCGGATCCAAAGTGCTCTGTTGCGGATGAGTCACTTTCGGTGACAAGGGCGCGAACCATCGCGCGTACTCTGCCGCCTGTTGCAATGCCGAATCCTCTTGAGTGACAAAGTAAAGATTGAGAGCGATCCCGCTGCCAAGCACGCGCAGCCGGGCAGCAGTCTCTGGAAACACGGCGGGGGCGACGATGCCTTGAGCGATGGCATTGAACGCCAGTTGCAGGGATTCCCTCGACTGACTATCCGCGTTAAACGTGTAGGACGCCTGCAGCAGCAACATCGTGCCTTCGGGGCAAATCACTGTGAGCTGCTTGAGTTGATCAATGCGATCACCGCGCGAACCGATCATTTTCTCAAGAAAGGTCTCTGGTTGAAAGCCCGATGCCGAGACCGACGCCAAAGCTTGATATCGATGTGTGTAAGGAAGCGAGAGCTGAGCGAAGAATCCTTTCCAAACGCTTTCTGACAAAGCGCCCAGTTCCGCCAAGCCGCCGGCAAAGCCAAATGAAGCCATCTGCTGTGCACGGACATCATCGCGCAGCGACATGGTCACGCGCACCAGCATCTCCATTACACCAAGCGCGGAACGATCAATCGTCCCGGCCTCAACCAATCGCTTCAGGGATTCCTCTGCGACGGTCTGCGCGCTTTCGGCGGCGTCAATGAGCGCATCAAAGAACAGGACATTCTCGTCGCCGGGAAACAATGTGCGAAACGCCCCGACGCGTTGGCGCATTTCGGCTCGCTGTCCCGCAAGGAACAATTCCAAACATAAGATGATGTTTGCCGAGTAGTTATAGGGATCGACCGTTAGGCATGCTTGAAGATGGGAGATGCTCTGGGGAAGATCTCCGCATGCGAGCGCGGCCGCGTATTCGGCTTGACCAGGTGGAAGTCCGGCGTCTCTGGCAGCTTGTAGATTCTCTGTCCCTTGCTCCAAATCCATTTGGATGAGTTGCTGCTCTGCCTGCAAGAGCAGCACTTCAGCGCGATGTGAATGACTCCCTTCAAGCGCGGCAAGTTCCGCAATCAGCTGTTGGCGCTGATCGAATTGTCGCAGCCTTCCATAGAGATCGATCATCTGCAAACGGATTTCAATCGGATCAATGAATCGATCCAGCCCAGGAGTGGCAAGCAAATCCAAAGCCTGACGCCAATCACCATTCCTGGCAGCAAGCGTGGAGGACTCGTAGGTTCTGTTTGCACGGTCTTCCTCCGCACGTCTTTCCGCATTTGCCCGACGCGATTCCAAGAAGAAACCACCGACAACCAAGAACGTTGCGGAAACCACGATCAGCAAGCAAACAAGGCATGCCATCGCTGGTTGGCGTCGCGCCCATTTGCTGAGTTGTTTGAGCCGGGAGATTGGACGCGCGGAAACGGGAAAACCATCCAGGTATCGGCGCAGGTCTTCGGCCAAATGCTGGGCTGACTCGTAACGCGCATTTTCTTCATGTTGCACACATTTGAGGCAGATTGCCTTCAGGTCCGCGTCGACAGACACTTCTGTGCCTGTGATATCGGCCAGCGAATCGCCTTCGTTCGCGCCTCGTCGCGGTGGCTGGCCAGCCAGGAGCGCGATCAGCGTGGCGCCCAAGCCGAAGACATCAGATCGAGAAGTGGCCCGCCCAAGCGTTTGCTCCGGCGCCATGAAACCGCTGGTGCCAACGATGGACGTTTCCAAGACCTCAATGTCGCCATCGGCGGAGGGCGAATCTAATGCTCTTGCCAGTCCAAAGTCGGCAACTCGGATCTGCCTCTCACCGTCTCGCTGCGGTTTTGCCAACAACAGATTGTTTGGCTTGATATCGCGATGAATGAAGCCGCATGTATGGGCAAAATGAACGGCCGCTGCGGCTTGCTCGATGTACCTGACCGCGAGCCCAGGTTCCAGCGCGGACTCGCGCACGCCCTCGGTTTCTACTTTGTCTTCCTTATCTTGGTTTCCACTCAGGGGTTTTGTCGCAGCGATTGCACGTACGAAAGCGTCAAGGCTCTTACCTTCCACATATTCCATCACCAGGTAACGGCGTCCGCGCGCCTCGCCGGCATCGTGCACGGTAACGATGTGAGGGTGATGCAGTTGGGCGGCAGTGCGGATTTCACGCCGGAAGTACTCAAGCCGCCGCTCGCGCGCTGCCGAACCGACTGGGATGCCATCTTCTTTGATGATTTTGACCGCAACATTCCGACCGGTTTCCTTTTGTCGCGCTTTCCACACGGCTCCCATGCCGCCTGTACCAATCTGTGATGCAAGTTCATACCCGTCGAGTTGATCGCCGGCCTTCAGCGGCAGTTGATCAAATGCGCTTTGAACAAGCTCATGATCATCGGGAAATCGTTCCCGCACTTCGTCAAGATCAAGAGACTTGTCGGACCCATGGCGGAAGAGAACTTCGCGGGTGAGCAATCGAGACAACAATCGCTTGCAGGCCACCCGAACCATCTCTTGCGGATACTTTGTTGTGGACGCCCGAAACTCATCAACGAAGGCTTCGATTACAGGATTCGCGTTTTGCACCAGCTTTGCTTGAAACTGCGCAACAAGCCCGTCCAAGAGCAGCTGCAGATCCAAGGGAAAGTCTGTGTCCATGATTGGCTCCCATGATGCCCAAGGCTGAAGTCTGGCATGGTGCAGGACTTATGGGGCCAATGCAAGCAAACAGCGTCAAATCCGTTCCTTGCACGGAAAGCAAGCAAATAGGAATGCGCTATTCGGTTAAGCGTCCACGCCCGGCAGGATGACCAGCGGGAACGCGCGCTCGAAGTGAGGCCAGCCTTTGGGGCGGCCTTCCACAATCAACTTCCAGCTGATTTCATTGTGAGCCGAGCGGAAGGAATGCATCGCTTCCGACGGGACATGCACGGTCTCGTCGACGGTGAATGGTTCGTCAGGGCGGATATTCACGTTGCGGACGGAGAGCACTTCGCGCGTATAGACGCGCCGCGATTCCGTGCGAATGTTGGTGCCTTGCTCGTAGGTGGCGGTTTCGTCGCAGACCAGCAATACGCGGAATCGCCGCAGCATCATCCGGCCAAACTGCACGTAGTGGGTTTCGTACTCGCGGCCGGGGCGTAGCGGATTCTCCGAGATCTCCGCGAGCGTGCGGCCCAAGCTGACGGAGCGGACGGAAGTGCGGACGCACAACCAGATCAACCAAATGCCAATGGCCGCCGTCCCGATCGCCACCGCGGTCAGCCACCAATCGACTTGCAGCGCGATCAAGTCGGCAAGGCACAACGTGACAAAGACGCTGACCATGACGTTCCAAAGCAAGCTGCCTGTCCAAAGAGCAACCAGTGACCATTGCCGCGGAATCAACACCGGCAAACGATAGGCCAGGTGCGTCCCGGGACTGTTGGTCAGATTGGTTTCCTTGGGAACAGTTGGAAACTCAGCTTGCTTGCGACCGGGAAAACTTGGCCGCGGCAAGTGTTTGGCTTGCGATGCCAGATACGCGCGGCGTTCGGTCGAAGTTCGCCAGGCCATCCATCGCGTGCCCAGGCCGATTGCACCGACAGAAATGAACGGCAAAGCCAAGGCAGCCAACAACCAAAAGTACGGCGTGATGCCGCGCACCAACACCACCGTGCGGGGATTCGCGGGATCGTAATAGCACGGATACGATTGCGTGACGTCAAACGCATTCGCCAAGGCTTCAACGCGTTCCTGGTTGGCCGAGTACGTTCGGCTGATGTCGTACGTCGTTTCCTCGTATTGGTGGCCGTCGACTTCGTAGCGAATCAAGATGCTCGGCCGCCAGGTCAGCTCGCCGCGCTGCTGCTTGGGCTCCAGGCCAACTTTGAGGATATCGCAAGTGGTCTCCTCAAAACCTTGCAGGGCGTCCCATTCCGGCAATGCCCAGATTGTGATCACCGCCACCAGGAATCCCCAACCGGCAAAGAACATCGCGGCGAAGAACAGCGTCAACCACAGGCTGCCGACTTTGTCGGAACCGGTGGTGCGTCCACCACGTTTCTTCGTCAGGAGTCGCAGGGGTTTCGGCACGGCACAAGTAGCAAGGCACTGGCAAACAGCAAGCAATCTTTTGACTATACCTGTTCTATGTATACCTGTTCCATGCAGAATTGGCGATGTTCCCCCCGGCTAGGTGCACCGGCCGCGGGCGAAATTTCGAGGGGGAAGATGGCAAATTCAACAAGACCTCTTCGGGAACCGTGAGTGCGAGAAAGGGCACATTTTCCCGGCTCTCACAAGTCCTGTTTACCGGTTGGCAGCTTTCAGCGAGACTGTGCCCTGCAGACGCCAATTGTCTTGTCGCTTTCGCATGGATGCACTCATGGCGACATCAGTTTCAACGACGCCAATCGATCAATCGCAAGATCCCGCAAATGAGCGCGGACCCAAGCCTGTGATTGGCGCACAGAGCACGGCAAGGGCGAAGACGGCCCGGGGCGAAATCCTGGCGTTGAGCTTTGGCCTGGGCATGTTGCTGATTGCGGCCAAGTTTGTGTTGCTGCCGTTCCCAGTGGAGACAACGGGAGAGTTCTTCCGGTGGGCGCTGCGGTTGGCGCTTGTCTGCGCAGCCGATGTTTGTTTTGTGGCAAGCGTGTGCGTTGTTGCGCTGCTGGGCAATCGTCTGCTCGCGAGATTCTCGCGCGGCCATGCGGTAGCGCGCTTGCTGGGCTTTACGGCTTTCTATGCCATGGGCATCTTTGGTGTTGCCAGCGTTGGCATCTACAAATCAACCATGGCCCCGCTCTCCTGGCAGGGCTTGCAGATGGCCGGCGGCGCGGAGACCTTTTCGTCGTCGTTGGCGGCCTACGTTGACCTGACCACTGTGCTTGCGCTTTTCGCCGCGCCAGCGATTGTGATCTTCGTGCCGTTTGTGTTGCGGCGCACACGGACGCTTCGCGCGCGAATCAAACTGGCGCCAATTTCCATTGGGCCAAAATTCGCAGCGTGCGCGTTTCTTGCACTGTTTGGCTATGGAGTTGTCTCACACACGTACATTCGCGCGAACTGGACGGACCCCAATCGCTGGGAGCGGCGGATTTCGCAAAGCCCTCACGCGGTGTTCTTGCAGTCCGTGCTGAACAACTTTGTCTGGGGTGATGCGTTGCCGCTGAGCGGAGAAGAAGCCGATGCCAGCGACTTCGTCGAACGTACGAACAACCCCACAACGTATCAACCAGCAACGCAATCGAATTCGTCACGCCCCAAGAACGTATTGGTGATTGTGCTTGAATCCACGGCAATGGAGTATACAAGCCTGGCGGCGGGGCAGGGGACCTTCATGCATTCCCCGACTCCGCACTTGGCGCAAGCCGCCGCCCAGCACGGTGTTGTCTTCGAAAACTGCTATGTACAAGCGCCGTCCAGTTGCAAGAGCCTGGCGAGCTTGACCGCCGGCATTTATCCGCGAACGGACTGGTGGCTGCTTGTTCGCGATCAACCTCAGTTTGCCGTTCCAACGGTTGCCGAAGTGTTGGCGGCGCGCGGCTATCGGACTTGCTTTGCTCACTCCGGTTATTGGAGTTGGAAAGACCGCGATGTCTTTCTCAAATCGCGCGGAGGGCAAACGCTGCTTGATGCTGACACAATCGCCGCGGAGAAGGTCAACTCGTGGGGCATCAGCGATGCGGATATGTTTGACGCCGTGCTGCAATGGATTGATGACGATCCCCAGCAGCCATTTTTCGCGCTGGCATACACGATTGAAACGCATCATCCGTACGTGGTGCGGCCGCCGGAGATTGACTTTGGCGTGGATGATCCCAACTTCAACCGTTATCTCAACGCACTGCACGAAACAGACAAGCAGATTGGCCGGATGCTGCAAGAACTGAAAGCCCGCAACCTGCTTGACGATACCTTGATTGCCGTCACCGCCGATCATGGCGAGAGTTTTGGTCAGCACAACCAGCGGATTCACAGCTTTGCCGTGTATGACCCGGCCGTGCATGTGCCGCTTTTGTTGTTGCATCCTTCGCTGGCGGACAGGCCCCGGCGAGATTCTCGCCTGGCCGCGCACGTTGATTTGCCGGCCACCATTGCCGACATGCTGGATGTTCCCACACCGTCAGAATGGCAAGGCCAGTCACTCTTTGCCACGCATCCCCGCGAGCGGAACTATTTCTTCTGCACAGGCAATGAGATCATCCTTGGGCTGCGACAGGGCTCGCTGAAGTATCACTACTACGTGGAAAGCGGCTACGAGGAACTGTTTGATCTCTCCATCGATCCCGGCGAAGCGAACAACCTGGCAGCCACAACGGACGAAGGCCAGCAGGCACAAATGGCAGAGTTCCGCCGGCGATTGGCTGGCTTTGTGCGCCACCAGCAGGGGTTCCTGGGCGATAAGATTCGCTAGGCCATAGTCGCTAAGTACCCAAACAAAAAAGCGGGAACCCAGCCTGTACTGGATTCCCGCTGTCTGCGCGAATATCAGATTCAGCGGCGCGCGGAAGTCACGCGCACTGGTAAGTCGCCTTTGCTACTTCAAACCATCAAATCGCCACATGCGACCAGGGTGATTTGTGTCGCCTTCTTTCATGGTGCCAAATTCAACAACGTACAGTTGTCCTTCTTCGTTGAAGGCCATGGCCGCGGGTTTGTCCATCTTGGCGATCAGAGTTGAAGTCACCGTCTTGGTCTTCTCGTCGGCGCCATCGGCAATTTCCAAACGGTACAAGCCGGATTGCTCGGGATCCATCCAACCAAAGTCCACGCAATACAGCGTGCCGGATTCCGGGTGGAAGGCAACAGCCGCGATGTCAAAGCGATCAGTCTCGGCGTTCCAGATCATCTCGCCAGTTTCCGGGTTGTAGCAGGTTATCAGGCTGTCCGCAGGCACAGTGATCTCGCCCATCTGACCGACAATCAAGTTGCCGTCACTGTCCGTGGTAATTCCCACCGGCGCGTCCACCTGCGTGGCTTCCTTGGTGGCAATGTATGTTGAATATTCCTTGGGCTCGCCGCCTTCCATGGTGCAGCGGTTCACCCAACCCTTGGTGTCATCACCATTGCTGGTAACAAAAATGGCATCGCCGGACCTGGCCAGTGCATAGAAGTTGCCTTCACCGCTGGCCGATTGCTCCCCGACCTCGATTGGGCCCATCGAGAACTTCATTATCTCGGCGTTAATAATTCCAACCGACGAAACATCATAGAACCGCAGCAGTTCATCGACGTCTTTCTCGCCGCCGCCACCCACCACCAACGTATCCTTGTCCCAAAACAGCAAACCCATTGGGCCAACGTCATACATCGGCCCTGTGCCATAAACATCCTTTGGGAAACCGGTGATCACCTCGGTGACTTCATGCAAGTCCGAGTTGTTCAACTGCTTTCCGTAGCGAAGAATGCGCGACGCGGCGGAATCAGAGATGTAGACATCGCCGGTTTCCGGCTGTACGGCCAGACCGCAGGGGTTGTGGAGATTGATAATGATCTCCTTCATCCGCTCGTATTCCTTGGCTTCATCATCTTGAGCGGCCTCATCCTGAGCGCCTTCGCCTTGCGCCCCTTCACCGCCTTGGTTTTGCTCGCCTTGTTTACTTTCTTGCGCCCAAAGCGAAGCTCCGCCCAAGAATAGGGCGAGCGCCAGCGCGCCAAACATCCCAAAGGCATAAGCAACCTGTTTTCTTTGCATGGTCTTCCTCTCCTGGAAAATGATCTCGTGTCTCGGCCGATCGCTGGGAACAAGTTCCCCAGAGCAAGCCGAGTTATGTGTTGGTCACGGTCTCGTGATTCAAGCAGTCTAGTTGTTTCCACCGTCCATTGGCCAGTCCGGCAACTCCGGCGCAGTGATATTGGGATAACTTGGGCTGGCGAATGCCTCCTCAAGGAAGGTCACAAGGTCGGCCTTCTCCTCGTCCGTCAGCTTCAAGGGAAAGATCTCTTCATCCAACTGGGGATTGGGCGTGCCACCTTTGGCGTAATACTCAACAACATCACTCAAGGTGGCCAGGCTTCCGTCATGCATATACGGAGCCGTTCTTTGGATCTCGCGTAGCGTTGGCGTCTTGAAAGAACCCCGGTCGCCCAGCAAATTGGTTTCGGCCACCCTGCCGATGTCAGGCTCGTCCGCATCAATGCCAATTCCGATGTTGTGAAAGCCACGGTCGCTGAAGTTCGGCGGCACATGGCACGCGCTGCAGCGGGCACGGTTGAAGAAGATATCATGCCCTCGCTTGGCCGCGTCGGAGAGCGCGTCTTCATCACCGGCAACATACCGGTCAAACGGGGCGTCGCCGGAGACAATCGTACGCTCAAACGTGGCGATTGCTTTGGCGATTGTCTCCGCAGTCGCATCGCTGCCAAAAATCGTATTGAAGCGATGGCGATAACCTTCGATGCCGTTGATCTTTTCAACAGCCTCTTCCAAGGTCAGGTCCATTTCAATCGGATTGGTGATCGGGCCCAACGCCTGTTCTTCCAAACCAGTCGCCCGACCATCCCAGAAATGAAAGTACTGGTAGCCGGAATTAATAATTGTCGGTGAACTTCGTCCGCCAACCTGATCGCGGACGCCTGTGGCAAATCGCTCACCGTTGGACCAGCCGTGTTCCGGGGAATGGCACGTCGCGCACGAGACTGTGTCGTCTCGCGAGAGCCGCGGATCAAAGAACAATTGCTTGCCCAGTTCAACCTTCTCAGTCGTCATCGGATTGTCTGAAGGCACGCGGAGCGGCTTGAGACCGTTTGGGACCGGAAAGTCGTCTTGCGGAGACGCCGGAGTGGAAAGCGGTTCGCTCGCGGCAGCGCCTGCCGACTCCGGCGAAAACCCCTCTGGCAGCCAGTTCAAACCAAGGAGACCGCCGCCGAAAACAGCAACAACCAGCCAATAAGCGATCTTCGACGACTTCATCCGATGCGATTTCATTGTGTTCATTATCTGTGTCGGCTTTCGCAGCAGACGTTTTCTGGCACAGAGCCTCTGGCACACAAGCTTTTGGCACAAAGCCGGCAGGAATGCTCGGTATTTTGGCGAATGGGGTACCAGGTCGCAAGCGCGGAGGTCGATTTCGGCAGGTTGCAACAAACTTCGCCTCTGTCGCTTCGCCAACACTGGGCAAGCTGGAAAATCGAAGGCGATGATCCGCGGACTCCGCCTCGCTCGCACGCACCCAATGGACAGTCGCCTCAAGCTTCTTACGATAGAAACGCCCTGGTGTAACACTCGGCGCTGCCCCATCGAGAACACGCAACGTCAATCGCGATTTGGAATGACAGTTTGGGTCCGAAACAATCCGCGTCCGCTGTCCGCCGCATTGGCAGCCGTTTGCTTTGCGGCCCTGCTCATCGCTTGGGCCTTTTGGCAATTCTGGGACATTGTCTGGCTGCGCGGAGGCCTGGCCGTTGTCCTGGGCTTGATGCTGGCCTATGCCGGGTGGCTGCTTTGGCAGTTGAGCCGGCCGCGCATTGGTGCGGACGAATCCCAACTCTATCTCTTCCTCACCGCCGGTAGGGCAATCGCAGTTCCGTTGGAACACGTCGAGTGCTTCCTGCTGGGCCAGGCCGCCGCAATGATGGATGATTCCAAGCGCGAAACGACAACTCTCAGCTTGCGCATTGCCGAAAAGGCTGGCGAGTTTCAGCAGCGGAATGTTCTTCGCGCGCTGGGGAGTTGGTGCGGCGGATACGTGACGGTGCGGGGCACATGGACGCAGCCGCTTTCGGTGGACCTCGTACGAAAGCTCAACCGAGAACTGGCCCAGGCCAAAGAGCAACTGGCGGCCAATCAGGCATAAGTGTTTCGCAGCATGCTTGTTGCGCGCCAAGACGCACACCAGGCAGCCCTCGTGAATTTATTCGCGAAGCTGCCGAGGCTTGTGAGAAACAGCTTCCCCAAATTAACATCATTGCTGGAATGTGCCGAACAATTTGACCGCGGCTCAAACTCCTGTAGCATGACCCCCGTTCCCCAGGGGAGATCGGGCATGCAACACTCGTGTTGTTTGACGGCCTGCGTGGTTTGGATTCCCACAGGTAAGATTGTATGAAGCAAGACCCATCTTTCGACTCGAACAACGAAACACGCTTGCTGGTCAGCGTTCGCAGTGCTGCCGAAGCCCAGCTTGCGATACAAGCCGGTGTGGACGTCATTGATGTCAAAGACCCAACGCGCGGGTCTTTGGGCAATGCCAGTCCCGAGACCTGGCAGGAAGTCTTGAACCTGGTGGGCGATGCTGTCCCCACCAGCGCGGCATGTGGCGAGTTGGTTGATGGGCTGTCATCGCCTGCGGTCAGTAATTCGGACATTCTTGAGCAATCCTTCCTGCACGATTCCGGTCGGCTGGATGACTTCCTCGCCCGTAGCGAGCCGGAGTTTCATCCCACACTTCCCGTCGCAGGGTTCACATATGCCAAGATTGGCTTGTCCGGATGTGCGCGCATCGACAACTGGAAGAAACTCTACAAGTCATGGATGAAGCGTTTGCCGGCCGGCACTCAGGCTGTTGCCGTTTGCTATGCCGACGCACAACTGGCTGAAGCTCCCGAATGGGCCCTGGTTCTCCGCGAAGCCAAGCGGATGGGCTGCGCCGCCATCTTGCTCGATACATTCGACAAGCAGCGGGGCGGATTGATGGACCACTGGTCCTTGGGCGAAGTCGCGGCGTTCATTGCAGCCGCGCGAGCAACCGAAATGCAGTCGGCCATCTCCGGCTCGCTCGACTTGGGCAGCATTCCTGATCTCTTGGCTTTGCAGCCTGACCTGATTGCCATCCGCGGCGCCATCTGCGTCGGCGACCGCTCCACCTCGATCGATGCCAATCGACTGAAGAGCCTTGTGGGGTTGTTCCACCCGGACAACACCCTGACGGCGTAGAGTCGTTGCGTAGCCTGTTAGAGTGATTGCATGGGCTTGATCGGGTTGTCGAGATGCGTCTCGGCGTTGTGTCTGGTCGTGTATCACCGCGTTTGAGTCGCGCAAGATGACAAGAGGTTGGCTGGTCAGCGTTCCCAGGAATTCAAGAGGGTAGCCGGGTCTGGACGATGCGCAACGGAGGAAGACCCTGTGCGCAATTGCAGAGGGCGCAGTTCAGGACGCAATTTGCCAGCTCGCTCATGTTACCGATAATGTCGCACGCAAGTTGATGGTCCCAGCGTGCGGAGATTGCGATTTCAGGCGCAGCCGACAACACGATGGAAGTTGAGTTTCCGCAATACACGGAAGCGGGGTTGGCTGCGTTTCGTCGCGCGGTGGCGCAGCGCGAATGGCGAAAGCGCGTGCTTTGGATGAGCTTTGCTGCCGCCATTGCCGCGGGCTTGCCAAGCTTGTACTTCTGGGCGCGAGGACTGTGGCCCTCGCTCTATGGTGGTTGGCTTGCAACCGCGGCCCTCACCATCTACATCGTCGTCGCAATTCGGATGGCGATCACACGACTCCTCGCCAACTTCCAACAGAAGGGCGGCGTGATCTGCCGCGCGCGAATCACTCCCAATGAATTCTATTGCGAAAATGAATTTGTTTGGGGACGTGTCGCTTGGACCAAGATCCATGATGTCGCAACGTATGACAATCACATCATGGTTTTCACAGACCGCGCGGAAGCGGAGATCATTCCGTGCTCCGCGTTCGAGTCACCGCAACAGGCCGAGCGGTTTGCTGAACTTGCCGCCAGATATCTCGCGGACAGAAACGCCGGAAAGTTCCCGCCGGCGGAAGCGGTCGCCGTTGAAGATCCAGCACAACGCATCCGGTTTCCCGTACTTCCGGAAGACCGCATGGCCGCACTCCAGAACCTGGTCGAGCAAAAGCTCCCCGGCGAAGACGGACGAGCACCGAAGCGGAGCGCTGCCAGCCAAAGCCTGTTGGAGTTGCTGTTAGGTGGATTGTTCGTGGCAGGCGCAATCGCATTCCACTTTAGGCCGTTGGAGCAAATGTCGACCACCAGGCAGGTGATGCATGGCGCCGGGGGGTTCCTCATTTTCTTCTTCATTGCCTACTTTGCCGGCCAGCGCTTGCGACAGTGGTGGGGGCGACTGACTGCAAACAAAGCAGAAGCGATGGCAACGGTCACGCTCACACAAGACGGACTACATTTTGCCTCCGCGGATCAAGAGTTTCTGGGCCGATGGACGCATTGGGAGGACATTCGACGGACCAATAGCTATTTCCTCTTTTGCGTTGTGAAGAAGTTTCCGGCGCTGGTCATCCCGCAGCGTGCATTCATGAATCCCGGCTTGGCGGATCTGTTCTTCGAGCGAGCCGTGAACTATTGGGATTCCGCCCAGCGAGAGTCAAGCATTGAACTGCCCCACGCACGGCCGCATTCTGACAACCCATATGATGCTCCGGGAACGATTTAGCTCACCTTCCGAGTTCATCCACCGAATGAATCGTCGCGTCAAACTTTGATGGAAGTTGAATACCAAAACACGGCCGAGTCTTTGCATGCGTTGCGGCGACGTGTCATCGCACGCGAAAGGAAACGTCTGTTCCTGTTAGGGCTGATGTATGTCGCCCTGTTTGGCGTTCCGCCTAGCATGCTGTTTGCAGCCTTTGCGATTTGGCCTGCTGTTTACGCCGGCTGGATCATCATCGGCATTGTCTTGTTGGCCATCTTGCTGCTGGCGAGAAAACAGATGTCTGGCATGATGCAGAGCTTTCTGGATCGCGGCATGCCGGTTTGCAAGATCAAGATCACGCCAGATGTCTTCGCCAGCGAAGATGAATGGGGGTGGAGCCGACGCGAGTGGTCTGTGATCGAGAGTGTCACGTCCACGGCTGATCACGTGTTTATCTTCGTCGATCAGGCAACCGCGCATGTGATTCCGTTCCACGCCTTTGCTTCGGCTGATGATGCCACGGCGTTCGCTGCGCAAGCGGAAGCGTATCGCAAAGCTGCGGAAGCGCGACAGACGCCGCGGTTCCAGGCACCGCCGGCTCCCAAAGTCATGGACAGTGAACAATTGCAGGTAACCTATCGCGAGTTGCCCGAAGACAAGCTCGCCGTGCAGCGCGACGTCACCGAGCAAGACGATGTGGACCTCAACCCACCCCCGCAGAACGCTGGAAAGCAGCGAGGCAGCCCGATCGTGAATTGCCTGCCGTTGCTGTTAATCATCTGCGGCTTCCTGATCTTCGTCAGCTTGCGGCAGTTTGGTTGGCTGGGCCAGTTCTTCGCCGGCTTGCTGGTCTATTTGCTCTGGGGCATGGTCGTACTTTTGTTGGATTGGCGCGTCCGCACAATCATCGCGCGGCGAAGCAAGCACGATGCACCGGAAACAACTGTAACGATATCTCGCGCCGGCTTGTTACAGACGACGCCGCAACGCGAATCCTTCAGCACCTGGCGAACTTGGGAGGATGTCCGCAACACGCCCAGCTACATCTTGTTTTGCACGATAAAGCAGCACGTAGCTTTGATCGTTCCCAAGCGAGCGTTTGAGACTCCAGAGCAGGCGGATCACTTCGCCGCCGTAACGAAGCGCTATTGGGAAGTGGACGCCCAACAAGCGCGAGCGCCGGTTGAAGTCGTGCGAGAAGACGAGGGGAACCCGTACCAATCGCCGTTTGGGTATTAGGGCTCAGGTCTTACGGGTAACGATTTGCCTGTTGAATTGCAGGCTTCTTGTCGCCACTTGAAAAGGGTGGCACGGGTAACTTGTTACCCGTGGGCATAACAGCCTGCCGAGTTCTTGCCTAAGGGTAGTGGGATACTTTGAAGTGTCCCGCCACCTGCCAAGCAGTTCCTGCATGCCGACCATGGCACCGAGAAACAACTGCCGTGGTTGTTGGGATTGACCGAACTCTGAAATCAAGCAGCACGGGTAACAAGTTACCCGTGGCACACGCGGCACCCAGCGCGCTGCGTTCAATAACTCGGCGCGTAACGTGATATGCAGAATTGTTTTCTTGTTGCCAACTCCTAGGCACAGTCTAATTGATGGACCACTCGCCACGGGAGCTCACCGGCAACCACACGATGAATTCCAAGTCATATCACTGCACCCGTTGCAACGCGCCGCTAGCGGTGGTCAAAGAGGGAGATCGCGTTGCGTGCCAATACTGCCGGACGCCGCAGCAAGTGGGGGGCGCTATACCGCCTCACTCAGCAAAAAGCACTGAACTCGCGTCCGGGGGACAAGCCGCCATTGACAATGCGTTGAAAGAGCTCGATTGCAAATGGGAGAGGGAGAAGAGAAAGTATGAAGTTGACGACGGCTATGGCTACAGATACATGCCGTCGGTGATCGGCTCCAAGACAATTGTCGTCGTGAGCTTCTGCGGGGCAGTGATCGTTGCCTGCCTGCTGCCGGTGCTTGACCCGGAATGGTCGATCTTTGTGCTGCTCACATTCATCGGAACCGTCGGACTATCGAGCGTAAGCTACTACAAGGCGAGAGCCTATGATGTCGCGTTGCGGCGTTATTTGGCCAACCGCGCGGCGCTTGAGCGCGAAAAGTCTTTGATGCGCAACTCGAACCCGCCTGGCTAACTGTGACGGGTGGCCCGGCCAGAATTGGCCGGGTTGCGCAGCAACAAGATGAACACGCTTCGC
>CALJLD010000090.1 GCA_937982665.1 uncultured Planctomycetales bacterium | reverse complement strand
GAACCGCTCGGCGTCAGCGAGATTGAGTACCAGAAGCATGCTGGAACGCAGGAGCCACGAGTTTCTTGAGATTGTCGTTCAAGGCAAGAATCACTGGCAGACTTCGCTTGCCAGAAGCACCCACCAATGCAGCTTTGTGGCAAGCGCGCACCCCGTCATTCCCGTACGGACGGGAATGACGTCAATGGCGCGGCATGACGCCAGGGTGAAACCAGGACGAATGACAAAGCAACACATCCCACGCTCGGAATGTTGAACAGCAAATGACTTCAGACTTGACTGGATTCCCGCCTCCGCGGGAATGACGTTTGGGGGAGGGCATAATGCAAGCGCAAAGTGCAAAGCCGCAGCAAGTATTCGTTCGCATGCTGCAACCTCTCAACGAGTCCGAGCAACACATTCCGAGCTTGGATTGATGAGCGACGAGTCGCTGCAAACTGTCTGGATTCCCGTCTCTATGGGAATGACGTTGATCGCTGAAGCAGGTACTCGTTCTCGTGTTGCAAGTTGAAAATGCAATCATGGTCACTCATGCTGCGCGATGTGACCATGCCACCCACCGTTTTGTACAAACGCTGTTCTTGGCCACCCAGTGTTTGGGCGATCCACTCTTTCGCCGTGCGCTGGGGGTTAACCCTGCGCTGGTAGGTAGTTACCTGGCGTTCCTAGAATTGGCCCACCTTTCCCGCCGTGAATGCGCCGCGTACGTAACACCACTGTCTGCGCAAAACGACTGATAGCGTCACATCTTGTTTTGATCCTTGTCGCTGCGAGTGTGGACAATCCAGTATTCGTGTGGGACAAGTGGCCATGCACATCAACTCGAGCTTTTCAGCCCCGTTGGCAACAATGCGCTTGACAAGTGATTACAGATGTCGCAGGATAATGACCACACTCGTGGTCACTCCTGTCGAACATTGACTAACGGCCCATGACAAAGAGCTACGGCATCACGGATGCGGAATGGAATGTCATGCAAGTAATCTGGGCGCGCCGTCAAGCGACTGCCGCCGAGGTCATTGAGGAGTTAACGCCTGTTACGGGTTGGAGCCACCGCACGGTGCGGACGCTCTTGGGCCGCCTGGCGGAGAAGGGCGTGTTGTCTGCCCGGCAAGTTGGGCATCGGTATGTCTACAAACCGGCCGTGTCTCGCCAGAAGTGCGTGCGTGAAGCCAGCAACGCCTTCCTGGACAAAATCTTCGCTGGTGATCCGGCCGAGTTGCTTGCGCATTTTGTGCAGGATGCGGAACTGAGTGCCGATGAGGCCGCGCAGCTGCGTGCGTTGCTGGAAGAGAAGATCAAGACCGCAGAAGCCGGCTCGCGCAAGTCAGCAAAACGGCGCAGCAAGAAGAGCAAGAAGCACTGATGAAGAAAATGAACAAGTGGTCGCGATTCCCCAGGACCCTTTGTGCTCGTTGAGAGGGTAAAATGATTCCCTACCCCGCCGACATGCCTGATTGGTTGCGGCTGCTGTTGGACATCAGCATCCAGGCGGCACTGTTGGCCGGTGTTATCTGGATGGTGATCTGGATTGCTGGTCGCAGACTGACGCCAGCCTGGCGATTTGCCTTGTGGAGTCTCGTTCTGGTGCGACTTTGTCTGCCGATTGCTCCCACTAGCGAATTGAGCATGTTCTCGCTACTGCCGAACTGGCAAACCGGGAACAGGCAAACGACGCTTGCGACAAACGATGGTGATGATCTCGCCAAGCGACCGGCAAGCGACAATAGTCTCAATGACAACAGTCTCAAGCGTGACAGTCTGCGTAACCATGAGCTCAGCGGCTATGCTACCGCGGACGATGCTGGAACTTTGATTGCGGCGAGTGGCAAGCCACCAAGCAATCTCATTCCAGACAGTGCCGGCGTTGAACAAGAGCAGCACGAAACTGCTGTGGCAACAACTGCGGATGCCATGCCGTGGGCCGCTTTCTTGTATCCGACTTTGCTCCTGGCCTGGCTGATTGGCATTGGTTTTGTGTATGGCCGCCAGTCGCTTCAAGCCGTGCGATTGATGCGCATGCGACGCAGCTGGAACGTGTGTGCTGACCAATCGGCAGTCGAAGTGTTAGAAGCTTGTCGGAAACGTCTAAGAATTCGGCGCTCCGTCCGTCTGCTGACGACAACGACGGCAATTGGGCCGGCGGTGGTTGGCTGGCTGCGGCCGGGGATTGTCCTGCCGGCGAGTTTGTTGCAAACAGCATCGCAGGCCGAACTGGAGATGATCTTACTGCACGAGTTGGGGCACATTCGGCGCGGCGATGTGCTGTGGGGCCGGATTGCTCAACTCGTCTCTGCGGTGCATTGGTTCAATCCCGTGGCCTGGTGCGTCCGCAATCAGCTTGGCCGCGAGCGCGAACAAGCGTGCGATGCCATCGTTCTGCAAACCATCGCGTCGCAAACCACAGCTTTGCAGTACGCGACTGCTGATCAGATTCGTAGTTACGGTCAACTCTTAATTCGCCTGGCCGGTCAGAAGCCAACGGAGTCCATTCCGGCGCCGGCGATCGTTCCTGGACAAAAATGTAAACACAAACGCCAGCTAACTCGGAGAATTGAAGTGATTGCAATGCATCGTTCGCGTCGTGGTTCGCGATTGCTCGGCGGTCTTGTTTTGACGTGCCTGGCCATCGCGGGGCTGACCGTTCAGGCAAATCCCGTTCGTGTCGCTCACGAATCGACGCCGCCCAAGAGCCAACCAACGGACGTTGGCGAACCTGGCGATGAGCCATCACAATCGATTGCATCCCAGCAGGAAGATGACAAAGGCGCAAACTCATCTGAGAATCAGGATGCCACACCACAGAATCCAAGCAATCAAGCCAGTGAAGAACCGGCCGAGCAACCGCCGTACATTATCGTGCCTGTTACGACACCGCTGCAGCGGATTTTGATGCGCGGCGAGGGCGCGACCCGGTTTGTACTGGTGGACGGTGATTCTTTGGTCAGCCAGGACGGTTTGTCACTCGACTTTAGCAACCTAAACCTGGATCAGTTCGGGCGGGCGGTTAACAAAGACCTGCCTGCGGACGCGCAAGTTGCGATGCGAATCTGCTACTACAAGGGGCACCCTGAGATGTCCAAGAATGCCCGCCGCGCGCCCATGGCCCTGGGCAAGGTTCTGCGAAGCATGATCACACAATACGGCAACAGCAAAGAGCCTAATGGAGACGTTTCGGTTGGCGGCGGTGACGGGTTCTTGGAGGATGTGAAAGCACTTCGGCAGCCGGAGCCAGCGGATCTGAAGGAAGATCCTGTCGAGAACGAGTTTGGAATGGCTTATCCCGTGAGGACCATCCTTTCGCGAACTCTCATGTGGAAAGAGAAGGTTGATTGTGTGATTGACGTCAGTCCCAAAATTGACATGAACCCGAACAACGAGTTAACGGAAGAACTGGTGGCTGGGTTGAAGGCGCTGGTCAACAAAGTGCAGCCGGACCAACGCCGTTGGTTGCTGCTGGAGTATTCCGACAGCAGCCATGGCAAAGGCCACTATACGCCAGAGGGATTCGAGCGCGAAAAGCTTCGCCGCGAGCGAAACATACAATTAGCCAACGAGCTTGGCTTTGAGTTTGTCACGAATAGCATGCGCAGCTACAAGCCAGATAATGGCCAAGCGCCTTAGGGCACATGCGCGCTCAGAATGGGGCAGATGGTGACGGGCGGGGATCCGCCGTTATCTCAGCCCAGCTTGTGACCGTTGGATCAGACGATCATTCTGGAACATCAGGATGACAACTTTGGTTCCCTCAGTCCATTGGTAGGCAACCGTCTCGACGTTGGCAATCTTGTTGCGAGCGATCTCTTGGTAGTTGGAGCCCAAATTGAGAGAGCAATTGTACGGGTGGCTACCGATCGTGCAGGCGTTGTAGTTTTCAAACGTCAGCTTTGACGCGCGTTGTTGATATGGCTGATAGGCGAGGCCATGCTTGGCCATCAATTCGATCCGGATTGCCTCCGCAGATGCCCTGGCGCGTTCTGCTGTTTCCGTTCTGAATACGCAGAGAGTTGATCGCCGAGGCGAACCCGATAAAAAGCATGACTCCGACGCCAATCAGCAGGATGATCTTGTTCATGCCGATCCCCTGGTCTTAGTTCGGTGAAGTCTATTGGGCAAACATAGGTCGCGGTTTTGCCAAGAAATCGCAGCTTTCGCGGATTTGACGAGCGTTTTGCAGCGACTTTTGCTACATCTCGGTGTTAGATCAAGCGTCGCGGTCTGCGCTGAGATCGCTGCATTTCGCTGACCCGCAATCGCCACCATTTCTTGGAGTCTTGCTATGCTTCGCCGAATAGCTTCTGGCTGCCGTGTTCCCCTTGTGTTCTGCACACTGATTGCCGCAATTCATCTGGCCTGGGAAGCCAGCGGAAATGACAACTGGCCTGCTTGGCGCGGCCCCGAGGCGAACGGCATCAGCGGTGCCCAGGATGTGCCCACCGAATGGAGCCTGGAGAAGAATATTGTCTGGAAGACGGACTTGCCCGCTTGGAGCGGTGGCACGCCCATCATCTGGGGCGACCGCATCTTTGTGACTTCGCCATCGAAGGCGGAAGCCGAAGACAACAGTGACCGTACTGTTGTTGGCGATGACGGCGGGGGTGAATCTCCCAGCGCCGCGCAGGATCAGGGTCAGGGTCAGGGGCGTGGACAAGACCAACGAGGGCGTCGTGGTCAAGGACGGGGTCGCCGTGGACAAGGCCGCCGCGGCTTTGGTGGTGGAGGAGGATTTGCCGGAGGTCCCATGCCCAACGCCGGTGGCGACACACTGATGCTGCTTTGCTTGTCGAAGGCGGATGGCAGCGAGTTGTGGTCACGTGAACTGGACACCGGAAATCGCATGTATCGCAAACAGAACAACACCAGCCCTTCCCCGGTCACCGATGGTGAACACGTTTGGGTTGTCACCGGGACAGGCGCCGTTTCCTGCTTTGACATGGATGGAAACGCCGTTTGGGATGACCATCTGCAAGAGAAGTACGGTGAGTTTGGCCTGAACTGGGGGTATGCCTCGAGCCCGCTGTTGTATGACGGCAAGCTGATTATCGAAGTGCTGCACGGCAACAACACGGACGATCCTTCGTACATTGTGGCGTTCAATGGCGAGACCGGGGATGTGGCCTGGCGAGTTGAGCGGCCGACGGATGCCTTGCGGGAATCGCCCGATGCGTACACCACTCCGGCGATTGTTGAGCATGAAGGCCGGACGGTGATCGTTATTTCCGGCGGCGACTATGTCACCGGGCATGATCCCGAAACTGGCGAAGAACTTTGGCGCTCCGCCGGCCTGAATCCGCGCCGGGCCCAGAATTTCCGTATTGTCGGGTCGCCAGTTGTCAAAGACGGTCTTATCTATGCTCCAACGCGGAATCAGCCCTTATTGGCATTGCGACCTGGCGGAAGCGGCGATGTCACCAATTCTCACCTGGCGTTTCGCTATGAAGGCCGCGCCGCTGACGTGCCGACGCCCGTTTGCGACGGCGAGTATCTGTATCTTGTCGACGACCGCGGCATGGTGACATGCCTGGACGCCAAGACCGGCGACATGGTTTACAGCGGAATGCGGACAGCTTCGGGCACGGTGAGTTCTTCGCCTGTGCTGATTGATGGCAACATTTACTTCGTCAATGAGAACGCCGTGACGGTTGTGTTCAAGGCTGGACCGGAGTTTGAGTTGGTCTCGGAGAACTCGCTGGATGGCGAATACACGTTGTCCTCGATCGCCGTTTCGGAATCGCAGATTTTCATCCGCACCGCCAAGTCATTGTTCTGCATTGGCACGGTTGATGCCGAGTAGCCAGCGCAAAGCTGATTCAGCGTAATCCAAGGGATAAACAAAAAGCGGCAGCCGCATTTCTGCGGCTGCCGCTGGCGTTTAACAGGCTGTGGGTCGAACGCTGTTAACAGCTTCTCTTGGCTTAGAATACGCCCATGGCGTACAAGCTGTAACGGACAATGAGTCCGGCGATAACGACGCTGACCATGCTCATCAGTTTGATGAGAATGTTCAAGCTTGGACCGCTGGTATCTTTGAACGGATCACCAACGGTATCGCCAACGACGCCCGCTTTGTGAGCATCGGAGCCTTTGCCGCCAAAGTGGCCGGCTTCGATGTATTTCTTGGCGTTATCCCAGGCACCACCGGAGTTCGCCATGAAGACCGCGACGCAGAAGCCGCAAGTCAAGGCTCCCACCAGCAGGCCCATCACTCCGGAAACTCCCAGCAGCAGACCGGTAACAACCGGAGTTGCCAGGCCCAGCAAGGACGGAATGACCATTTCCTTTTGCGCGGCCTTGGTACTAATGGCCACCGGGCGAGCATAATCCGGCTTGGCCGAACCATCCATGATGCCCTTGTTCTCGCGGAACTGACGGCGAACTTCTTCGACCATGCCCTTGGCCGCGCGACCGACGGCTTTCATGGTCATCGCACAGAACACAAACGTGGCCATGGCTCCCAGGAACACACCGACAAGAACCTTGGGGTTCATCAACGAGGCGTCATAGTACGTGGCGAATTGCGGCAGCGTGGCCGCTTTCACGTCAACAAGTGCGCTGTTCGTTGCCGCGAAGCTCGCTCCATGATCGCCAGTGGCAACGATGACGGAATCGTCGATCTTGGCCGGCCCACCACGGAAGTCGATATCGTCCCAGCCGTCAACTGCGCGAACTTGATCCGGCATGGCCAGGAACATGTGCCAATCCTTCGGTTCTTTGCCGTCCTCTTTTTGAACAATGAATTGTTTGGAGACCTTATAGAATCCGCTCGAATCATCTTCCGTGACAACCGCCGCGCCCCAGCGTTCAAAGCCGATACGAACTTCTTCGACATAGGCGGCAAGCAACGCCAGCGCGGTCAAAGCGGCCGAACCAATGGCAAAACCCTTGCCGGTGGCGGCAGTGGTGTTGCCAAGGCTGTCCAAAGCGTCCGTTCGTTCGCGAACCTTCGGGTCCAAGTGCGACATCTCGGCGTTACCGCCGGCGTTGTCCGCGATGGGACCGTAAGCGTCTGTGGCCAGCGTGATGCCAAGTGTGCTGAGCATGCCCACAGCGGCGATGCCGACGCCGTACAGCCCCAGGGCGAAGTAACTCATATTGTCAAATTGCCAGCCTGCGGCAAAACCAAACGCCAGCAGCGTGGCGACGCAGACGGTAATCACCGGAACCCAGACGCTCATCATGCCTTCGGCAACACCGCCGATGATGATGGTGGCCGGACCGGTTTCGGCTTGAGCCGCCAGGTTCTTAGTTGGTTTGTATTCATCGCTGGTGGAATACTCCGTCCACTTTCCAATGATCCATCCGGCCAACAGGCCAACCATCACGGAAGCGGCGACACCGGAAATACCCATGCCGAAGAGTTCGGTTCCAGGCGAAAGCGGCATCAACCAGGCGGTCAAGCCAACGGCGGCACCAGCGACGAGGATTGTCGAGGCGTTGATGCCGCGACCGAGCGCTTTGAGCAGTGTTTTCTGCGAGGCGTCTTCGTCGGTGCGAACGAGATAGATACCGAGAATCGATAGGAAGATGCCGACACCTGCGATGGCCATCGGCAACAAAAGCGATTGCATTTGGGCCGTGGCCGAGCTCATCCCTTCCGGAAGGATTTCGGCAGTCGAAGCATAAGCGGCCACACCCAAAGCGGCAGTGGCCAGGATAGAACCGCAGTACGATTCGTAAAGGTCCGCACCCATTCCTGCCACGTCGCCGACGTTATCGCCAACGTTGTCAGCAATGGTCGCAGGGTTGCGGGGGTCGTCTTCGGGAATGTTCTTTTCGACCTTACCCACGAGGTCAGCACCGACGTCAGCTGCCTTGGTAAAGATGCCGCCACCGACGCGAGCAAACAAAGCTTGAGCACTGGCGCCCATACCGAAGCAGAGCATGGTCACGGTGATTTCCACCAGGCTCATCTCGTCGCCGATCATCGGCCAAATCCAGTTCAGAAAGCCGAACCAGAGTGTGATATCGAGCAAGCCCAGACCGACAACCGTCAAGCCCATCACTGCCCCGGAACGGAAGGCAACTTGCAGACCTTGGTTCAAAGATTTTTGAGCGCCGGCGGCCGTACGACTGCTGGCCCAGGTGGCGGTCTTCATGCCGAACCAGCCAGCCAAACCTGAGAAGAAACCGCCGGTAATAAAGGCAAACGGCACCAGACCGTGCTGGACGTGAAGCACATAAGCGGCATAGGAAAGCAACGCAAAGATCACGACGAAGAAGATCGCGACAACGATGTATTGCTGCTTCAGATAGGCGTTGGCACCTTCGCGGACGTGACCGGCGATTTCGATCATTGTCTCGTTGCCTTCGTCCGCCTGCATCATCTTCTTGTAGAAGACCCAGGCCTGGACCAACGCGGCGATGGCTCCGATTAAGGCAATCGCCCAAATGATGACGGCAATGTTGCTTTCTCCCGCGTCATCGGCGGCTGCCGCTTTGCCGTCTTGCGCGAACACGTCGCCCGGCAGTACAGCCATGGCGATGATGGCGGGAATAAGAATGGCCAGCCCCGCAAGGAGCCAGCTGCGCCAGGACTTCTTGGCGCGATGCTTGGGTTGTTTTCTGGCTTGCTTCATCCGATTGCCTTTTCCGCAATACAACGAGGAATTTCCGCTTGTGAAATCTGTAACGATATCTGGGTCAAAAACTCCCCCATCGTCGCCGCCGATTTGTTGCCTCGGCCTGGCATTCCATTGGGGAGACGAGTTGCAATTTGACGCAACCCTTTATTTGAGAAGGTTTTCCGTTATGTGTGTTCCAGGACTTAACGGTCCCTAGCCTGGAATTCCGCCTGACAAACTCGTGCAAACCCGGCAGGTATGCGGGATTCGGCGACGCTGTTTAAGTTCCATCCCCTGCGCCTGTTACGGAAAGTCAGGAGTCTAGTACATCACCGCTTTGAGTGTCAACTAGGGCAAAAATAGCACACTGCGCTTGCCACGCGGACTCTCGCGACAATTCCACCTGGGAAACCGCAGGCTAGTTTTTGCGTATGGAAAATGGCAAGGCGGTGGTTTGCGCTGCCAAGCAAGACGCACAGCAAGAACAGGACAGTAAGCTTTTCCTGTTCGAGCTGGAATGGGCACCTTGAGTGGCCCTTAACGCCTTGCAGCAAACATGTTAGCTTTGTTGGGCATCCGAAGTTCGAGCAAGAAGCTCATGTCAACTTAAGTGATAATACCGATTCCTCCGGCCATGAGAACGGGCCGGTCATCAGCCTCAGGAGCATTTGGAAATGCGTATTCGGCCAACCTTGTTTTGCCTGTTGGCAACCTTTGCATGCCTGACTTCGCCAGGCTTTGGCAAACTCTGGGCTCAAGATGACGCTGGCCAACAGGGCAGTTCTGGCGGGCAATCTGCGGCATCGCAAGAATTTGACCAACTCTTCGTCCAATGGCGTGAAAAGTTGGACGCGATGCGCAAACTGCAAGTTGAATACAAGCGAGCGTTGCCTGCTGAGCAGAACGGCATGGAGCAACAATTTGCACAGTTGTTGACGGAAGCTACCGAAATGTCGGTCCGTCTGCAAAGTTTGGTGGAAGAGGCCTACGTCGCAAATCCCGCCGATCCCGACAAAGAGGAATTCCTGATCTCCATGGCCTATGCCAAGTACAAGCAGGACAAGTTTGAGGAATCCTTGCGGCTTTGCAAAGTGCTGCTGAACACGCAAACCGATGTCCGCGGTGGCGTGCTGGACTTGACGGCGCAAAACGAATACTTGCTGAACAACTATGACGAAGCCCAACGATTGATCGCCGAGGCTGAGACAGAACTCAATAAGGTCCAACGGCCGCTCGCCGCGGAAACACAAGCGATGCGGACAAATCTTGAGGCCGACCGCGCCGCATGGCAAGAAGAACTGGCATTCCAGCAAGCGGACGCAACACCCGAAGGTGATCCGAACGCCCTGCCGCGCGTGGAATTAGAAACAACCAAGGGCAAGATTGTCATTGAACTCTTTGAGAACGAAGCACCCAACACCGTCGCAAACTTCATCACGCTCGTTCGCAACGGCACATACAACGGCACACCGTTCCACCGTGTCATTGAAGGATTTATGGCCCAAGGTGGTGACCCCAACGGAGACGGAACCGGCGACGCGGGATACAAGATCCCCTTCGAATCAAACAAAGAACCTTACCGCAAGCACTTTCGCGCAGCTGTTGCCATGGCGCACGGTCCCCAATCGAAAGACACAGGTGGAACGCAATTCTACATTGTTTATCGGCGGACCGGATCGCGGCACCTCGATGGCGAACACACAGTCTTCGGTCGCGTCATCGAAGGCATGGACGCTGCGACCGACTTTGCACGTCCAGCGCCGGGCAGCCGTGACCCGACGATCGAGAACCCTGATCGTATTCTCACGGCGACGGTTCTCAACGCGCGCGATCACGAGTACACATTCCGCAAAGTTGGTGATCCAGTTCCTGAAGACACAGGAAATGCAGACGGATCTGCGGATGCCGACTCAACTGGCGGCGGTGACTCAGGGTCTGGTGACAATTCCGGCTCAGGAGATGCTGGCAATGGTGGCGACACCACTGGCGGCGGTGGAAACTAAGCTGAAGCCTCGAATTTTTGAGCCTTTCACATCTGACAACAAAGACTAAGCGGCGTGGTTCCCAGCGGACTGCGCCGCTTGCTTTGCGCGCATTCCGTGAGTTTGCCGGTCATACCAATTCTTTCGATTCAACCAGGTTTGCCAAATCTGCCGATGATATCGATGAGCATGTTTCGCGCGGGGAGTCCGCGCGCGAGTCAGAACGACGAATTTGGCAAAGTAAACCCAACTCACGGGGGACGAAACGATGCATCTCCGCGCCGCCACGTTGGCGATGGTTGTTTGCGGATTGATGATCGGCACACTTGCCGCGCAATACGCGCAGCAAGGGGATGACCATGCGCAATCCTCCTCCGCTTCGAGTGACAACACCGGTGAACCGCGCCGGCGGTTCTCGCTTTGGGACGCTTTAACGGGACGTCGTAGTGCCCCGCCGCCGCAAAACACAAGTCGGCAACCGCAAGGGCCACCTGAGGTTTACACCCGTCCGCGCAACGTTCAGGAAACGGGCGAGCAAGATCCCAGCCGTCAACAGGCCAGCCCTCAAGAGCAACAAACACCGGTTTCGCAATTCGGACCACCGCAACAGCGCGGAGTGCGTCGACCGCTGGGCGAATCTAATGGGCAATCGAATGACGGCACGTCTGCTGAAACAAATGGCGCCAGTTCAAATGCTGCCGCGACGCCTTCGACTGACATGCAAGTGCCGCCCAGCATCCCATTGCCGGATAGCAACCCGGTACAACCGGGCGGGCAAGATTCTCGGTACGATCGAGAGTATTCAGCGCAACATCCGACCAATGCTCAAGAGCGGCCGGGCTTCATGTACCCGCTGCTGGACTTTCTCGGCAATCGGCATCGTCCGCCGCAAAATGTTCAGCAACAGCCGCAGCAGCCAATCCCACAGCAAAACGCGCCGCGAGCGAACTCTGCCTTTGCTGGCAACCAGCAACGGCCACAACAACAAGAAAGTCGCGGTTTCAGTTCACTGATACCGGAAGCAATTCGCAACGGGCGTCCTGGCCCCTTGCCTATGACGCCGCAAGGCTCCTCCGGTGAACCACATTTGGCGGACTCTCCGGCTCCTGCCGCTCCAGTGCGGCAAGTGCCGCCGCAAAACACTGGTCGCCCGTATGTTTCCCAGGCGCCGCAACAGCGCTCGCCCTATGTGCCCCCACAACGAGGAAGCACGCAGCAACAAACATTGCCAAAAATGGCGTCGTCAGAAATCAGTTCTCCAAGACTTGGCCCCAGCGATGCGGAGATGGGGATTGAGCCGCCGCCGAAGAGTGACACTTCTGCCGTGTCTGAGGACAGTGCGGCAGGCCAGGACGGAACTTCCGCGTCCATCCTCAACAATCAGCCATTGGTGCGAGTTAAAAAACCGTTGCAACCAGAGACGCAACCCAATGCGGCGGTCAAGTCGCTCGCCGAGAGTTACCGCCAGCGCGGCAGCGATACGACGACGGAGCAGCTGAGCACTTTTGACCAGTGGCTTACGCGCGGAAAGACCTTTGCTTTGGCAGAACGCTTTACCGAAGCTGTTCAAGCCTATTCCAGGGCAATCGAGATTGATCCCTACGGCCTGCAAGCCTACGGCAACCGCGGGCTCGCCTATCGCGAACTTAAGATGTATCGCGAGGCTGTCTTTGATTTCAACATTGTCCTGCGGATGAAGCCGGAGATGGCCAAAGGCTATTACGACCGTGCGGAAACTTATCGATTGGCTGGAAAGCTTGAGAAAGCCGCGCGCGACTACGAAGAAGCGATCCGCCTGTCGCCGGACTTCGCGCTGGCTCATGCCCAATACGGCGCGATGTTGATGAAGAATGGCGAATACGAAGATGCCATCGAAATCCTCGACGCGGCGATTGCGTTGGACGACAGCGATGAATTGTCGATCTATGACCGCGGCTTGGCCAAAGCCATGAAAGGTGATTTTGAATCGGCGTTTGCGGACTTTGATAGCCTGGCCGATCCCAAGCTCGATGGTTCGACGTGGGAAACGCTATTGACGCGTTTGCGCAGACCAGGCGAACCGATTACGACCGTGGAAGTGGCTCCAACCTATTCCTCAATCGCCAAGTCGACGCCTAGCGATGCTGTGGGTGACTTAAGCGAAGACCCCTTCTTCTCGGGAAGCGGAACAGGTACAGCTGCTGCCCGGAGTCAGCCTCAGCGTTCGCAAGAGCCACCACGCGTTGCCGCAAACACGCGTCGCGAGCCAAAGCTCTTTGGCCAATCAGAACAAGACACGGTGCGGGATGATGTTGTTCAAGATGCTATTGTTCGCAGCCAACCGAAGCCCGTGGAGCATACTCCGGTTCCAACTCAGCAAGCCAAACCTGAGCCAACCGAAATCGTGACAACTCCGCCCCAAGTTCAATCCAACGAGCCCGAGGAAAAGCCCATCCGCATCGTTCTGGGTGGCGGCAGTACAAGGCTGCAACGTGATCGGACATCGTTCGTTCGTGTGAAGTCGTCCGACGAATCAAGCTTCGATCGCAATCGCGCCAATGACATGACAGCGCAAGCGGAGACTAATACGCCTAACGGTGATGAACCAGCACCGCGTCGGCAAGAAATCGTGTCGCGCCCCAACACGACTCAACCGCAGCGTTCGAACGACGTCAGTCTGCCGATTGCGGAGACGCAAGAAGGAACAGATGACGGTGTTTCAGAGCGAGAAACGCTGTGGGCCGCCGCTCAGCATAACCGAGACGTCACGCGTGCAGCGCGACGCGGCGATGGTTCCTTGTTCAGGATCATCACGAGCTCAGATACTGCTGAGGAACAGAATGATCCGTTTGCCGTAACCGTATCTCCACGAGCGCAATCTGGCGTCGGCCATGTCATTCGACCAAAAACGAACAACAAGCCAAAAAAAGAAGCGGTTGCCGAAACAAGTAAGCCGGCGCCAAGGCAAACCCGCGAGATCAATCAGCTTGAGTTTGACGGCGTAATGCTGCCCAATCCCGAATCCGTCTCAACTATGGCGGAGATTGACACGGCGATTGGCGAATACAATGACGCCATCCTTCGTCGTCCACGGTTTGCGCCGTACTATGCCGCGCGCGCCAAACTGTGGCTCAAGCAAGAGCGTCGCACGGCCGCTCTCACCGACCTACGTCAGGCTGTTCGGTTGGACGAAAGCTTGACGGAAGCTCGCGAAGAGAAAGACGCATTGGAGAAGGAAATCTACGCGGACCGGGCGCGCCAGCTTGAGTTGTTGCGCACGGCCAATCGACCAGCCTCACGCGGTAGCAGCCAATAAGCTGTACTCCCGCCGCTTGAATTCAACTCGGCCGCGGGAACAATGAGAAGCGAGGTCCGCTCTTGCCGGACCACGCCGTGTGGGACTTGATGGTCGATTGGGACTCGATGCGTGATTCTTCACTTGTGCCGCAAATTGCCGTCATCGGGGGCGGCATCACCGGCCTCGCTGCGGCAGTCACCTTGCGCCAAACTCTCCCACAGGCAAAGGTAACGCTCTTTGAGGGCAACCAGCGGCTCGGCGGAGCTTTGTGGACGAAAACGGAAACTCTGCAGAGAGCGAGCGGCGAAGGAAGTTTCCTCATCGAGCAAGGCGCGGACAGCTTCCTGGTAGATGATCCGGCCACGCTCGAGTTTCTTGAACGAGCCGATTGCGCCGACGACTTGATCCCGACTGCCGCCGAAAATCGCCGCGCGTTCGTGCTTCATAACGGCAAGTTGCTACCAACGCCGGCGGAATTCGCGCTGCTCCAGCCGAGGAAGTTGCGCCCACTGCTCACGACACCACTTTTGAGTCTTTCGGCTCGTCTGCGCGCCGCGGCAGAGTTCTTAATACGCAGCGGCGAAGTCGACGAAGAAAGTCTGGCTGACTTCGCGCGGCGCAGGTTCGGACACCAGGTTTATGACCGGCTGATCGAACCGCTGGTTGCGGGGATCTTCACTGCGGATGGTGAGAAGCTCAGCCTTCAAGCGGCACTCCCAAAATTCGCCGCGATGGAGCAAGAGCACGGCAGTTTGATTCGGGCAGCCTGGAAGAATCGCAAACACAAGCAAAGCGACGAAACGCTTGGCTCAGGGGCGCGGTACGGCAAGTTTGTTACGCCACGCGGCGGCTTCTCTTCGCTCGTTGAACGCCTGGTGGAGCAACTTCCTGGCGACGGTATCAGCTTGGGCTCGCAAGTGACAGCGCTCGACCAGCGGGACGCCAAATGGGCCGTGCGATGCAAAGACACGCCAACAGCGTCGGACAGCGATGAAGCAATATTTGATGCAGTCATTGTTACGACCCCGTCGGCACACGCCTGCACGATGTTGGAAAGTGTCGACAAAGAACTTGCCCGCCTCTTAGGCCAGATTGAAGCCGCATCCAGCGTTGTCGTTTCGTTCGCTTTTTGCCGCGCAGATATTCGTCACCCGCTGGACGGTTTTGGGTTTGTGGTTCCGCGGACTGCGAATCGGCCGCTTTTGGCTGCTAGTTTTCCCAGCGTGAAATTTCCAGGGCGTGCGCCTGATGATTGTGTATTGATCCGCACATTTCTCGGTGGAGCTTTGCGACCCGAGTTCGTCGATCTCCCAGACGAGGAACTGCGAAAAATCGCCCAGGCTGAGATCAGCGAGATTTTGGGCATCAGCGGGCAGCCTTTGTTTGTGCAATTCGCGCGATGGCGAAATGCTATGCCGCAGTACCATCTCGGGCATTTGGAGCGTGTGCGAAAGATCGAAAACCGCGCCGCTGACGTGCCAGGATTAAGCTTGGGCGGCAACTATCTCCACGGTGTGGGCATTCCGCAGTGCGTTCGTTCAGGCGTGCAAGCAGCCTCGCAAGTGGTCGCGTTTCTGAACAAGTCCTAGCCGCGCTCCGGTCAGGCTGGACGATTGCTTGACAGATCAGACAGTTTGTCTTATGCTGTCTCCAGCCGCTTTGCTGGAGCGAAAACTCTTCGCCGCCCAGCGAACGGTCACCGGCACGTCATCGGACCGTAACACAGACACAAGGGCTTCTTGAAAGGGCTTGTTATGAGGAGGAAAGTTCCGCACACGATGAGCACGCGCCGAAACAAATCCGCGAACCGCGTTGGAGTATGGGTTGCGATGCTTGCCGCGCTTTTGGTGGGGGGCATTTCGCTGAACTCCGTCAATGCGCAAGACGGAAAAGACCAATCGGCCAAGAAACAAGAGAATCAGTCGTTCACGTTGCAAAAGATCGGCGAAGAAGCTGTCAAAGCGCTGAACTCGATTCCGCCGGAAATCATGCCCGGCGATGTTCAAGATGTGGTGTTTTACGGCGACCATCGTCCCGTCAAAATCCGCTTTCATTTGCAAGTGGGCGATGAGGCATTCTTGCCGCGCTGGGAGAAGTTCATCACCGATTTCTATGGCGACTTGGACGCGGATGGAAATGGCGAGCTGACTTTGGAAGAAGCCAAGCCAGCGATGGGTGCTGACTCCACTGCTCGCGTCACAGGCGCGTATATGACGACAAATTCCAACAGTCCGCGGTTGCCTGCTTCCGCGAAGAAGCAGTTGGAAGCCGCACCGATGAGCCTGGAGGATTTTGTCGCCGCAATGCGTGGATCGTTCGTTCCTCTGATTGTCGGAACCAACCCTGCCGATGGTTCCCAGGGTAACAAACAGATGATCAAAGCGTTGGACACAAACGATGATCAAATCCTGGACGCCGAGGAATTGTCGGCAGCCCGCAAAAGTCTGTTAACCCTGGACGTTAATGACGACGAGATCGTCGGCTCCAATGAACTCGCGGGCGCTTCTACGCCTGGCCTAATTACGTTTGGTGGCCCCGCTCCCCAATTTGACGGAAGCACGCCGCAACGTTTGGCAACCGTTTCCTCACCGCAATCGGCGAGCTTGATCGCCAAGACTTTGGTCGAGTTTTATGACACTGGTGAAGAAAAGGACGGCCGTCTTTCTGCCGAAGAAATGCAACTTGGCGAGAACTTTGCGAGTCATGACAAAGATGGCGACGGGGCCTTGGATTTGACCGAACTCGCCGCGTATGTCGAAGCTGATCAACCCGATATTGAAGTTGCCGCAAAGTTGGGCGCCCAAGCTCCACAAGGCGAGTTCCGTTTCGCAAGCCCAGCTGACGATGACGACGATGACGCTGATGACAAGAACGAGTCCGAAGACAAGGTTGAGGCCAAGCAAGACGATGACAACTCGGATTCAACTAAGCCACGCAATGTGCAACGTGTGAATCTCAAGGACCTGCCTAAAGACGTGCAGGACGCAATTAACGAGGCTCGCGAAAAGGCCAAGAAAGAGGGCAAGCCTTTTGAGTTGCCGGAAGTTGCCAAGAAGGCCCTGGAGAAAGCCCGGATGCAACAGGACGGCCAAGGTGATGACAAGTCCAAGGACGATGACTCTAAAGATGATGACGCCAAAGATAAAGATGATGAAGAGGATGAACCTCAGGCCAACGTCAACGTGACGGTGGATCCGTCTCGAATGGGTCAGCCTGGACCGCGAGTCTGGCATCTTGTGAAATCCACAACCCATGACCCCACACTCAACGCACAAGTTGAGGAAACAAGTAATGGGCTGGTGATTGATCTCGGTCGCTTCCGTTTGGAGTTCGCTGGCGAAAGCAGTTCCGGCGCGAACTTCAGCATCGCTCGGATGGAAGAGCAAGAGTTTCAAAACCTCGACACCGACAAGAACAAATACTTGGACGAAACGGAGGCCGGCAACTACCGCGCCTCTTTCTCGCTGATGGATACAAACGACGACAACATGGTCTTCCTTGAGGAGTTCAAGACATTCTTGGCCAAACGAAAGGCGGCCGCGGAGAGTCAGCTGATCGCCAAGGTCGAAGATCATGGCTATCAGATCTTCAAGCTGCTCGATACCAACTCGGATGATCGCCTTTCGCTTCGTGAGATTTACTATGCAGGGCAGCGTCTGCTAGAAGCGGATACCAATGGTGACGGCAAAGTGGCATTGACCGAGATTCCCCACAACTACGAGTTGAAGCTCTCGCGGGGCTCAGCAAGTGTCGGAGGCTTGTTCGCAGTTGCTTTCACAAGCATGTCAGGTCAGACGAAGCCGAAAGCTTCCGTCGGGCCCGCCTGGTTTGGCCGGATGGACAAGAACGGCGACGGCGATATCAGCCGTCGAGAATTCCTTGGATCTGCCGAAGACTTCCAGCGTTTGGATGCTGACGGCGATGAATTGATTGATCCGAAGGAAGCGGAAACCGCCGCCGCGGATAATTAAGTCGCAAAAATTGCCATTGTGCAAATGGGCAATTCAAAGCCGTTCTGGAAACCCCAGAGCGGCTTTTTTGCTCGAATACGCAGGGGCGCTTCGGACCTCGCATACATATAGCCCTTCGGACAACGGGACCAGAGGGGGTCACTCTGCGGACAGGATTTGCGCGCAGCGGTGGCGCGGTCAGACCGCTGGCGTCCCTTCGGTCGGCTGTCCGTTGGCCTCATCCTTGCTCTTGCGAGCCCGAATGGCCTCGGCCAGTTTTTGGCGTAGTTCTGGTGAGCCGTCAAATGTTTCCGCCAGCTTGGCGCAGGCTTCGCGCTCGCCCCGCGCGGTCACGCCCAACACGTCGCGAATGCAATTCCGCAACGCCCGGATGTGGTCATCAGGCAGACCGCGAATCAGATCTTTGGGCAGCGATCCCAAAAACCGCATCACAATCTGGTTGGCGATTTGCTCAGAATTCATGCCATCGCCTGAATCGGCGTGACGGAAATGAAACGCGGAGGGACTACGATTCCCTCACGCGGCCTTCATTCTATCTTCAGGAACAAACTTGGGCAGTCAAACATTTCCCCATTCCGGCCGCTTTCGCCAGAAATCACGGCCAAAAAGCCCATCCGGCACATCGCCCTGCCGGTATAAAGAAGGCCATCCTTAAGATCGAACACCGCGAACCAGCCGTTGGACTCAAGAATCTCAAGAATCGCCTCGCCCGATGAACATCAGACAGCATGAGATTGAGATCCGCGTCCGATACCCCGAGGCTGACCCTGGCGGCTATCTGCACCACGCCAACTACTTCATCTACTTCGAAATGGGCCGGACAGAGCTGCTCCGCGCCAACGGACGAAACTACCGTGACATGGAAGCAGCCGGGCGTTTTGTCGTCGTGGTTAAGACGGAATGCCGTTTCCATCGTCCTGCCCGTTACGACGACTTATTGCGACTGAGAACAACCATCGCCCGCATTCGGGCCGCCAGCATTGAGCACGAGTATCACCTGTTCCGCGGCGACGAACTCCTCGCGGAAGCCAAAGTTGTTCTTTGCAGTGTGGACAGCGACGGCCAACCCCAGCGCTTGCCGGATTGGATGTTGGACGAATAAGCAAGCTCGAATGAACTTGCTTGAGCAGCGACAGCCGGAGAAACAATGCAAACCGCCCGTTTGTCCAATAAGGCAGCTAAATTTGGCGTACCGGGAATGCGTTGCGGTCGCACGAATTCCAAAGAATAATGGCAATATCCCCGAGATTCGGGCGAATATGGCAGGGAGCACATTCTTCTTGCGTCAGTGCCAGCTGATGCTAGCCTTCGCCGCACCCAATCATTCCTAAATCCCGGCAGAGCCGAGGCCTGCAATGCCTATCGAATTCCGTTGTCAGGCCTGCCAGCGACTCTTGCATACGCCGGATTACGCAGCTGGCGGGAAAGCTCGCTGCCCGGAATGCGGGGCGGCTGTTCCCGTCCCTGTCGCCAGTTCCCCCGCCACCAGTTCCCCTACCTCGATGTCCGTGGCTGACCCCCAGCCTGTGGAAATGGTCGCCGGGGGCAACCAAGCGGCCGATGGTCACACTGGCGCTCAGCCGGCAGCAACGCCCCCATCGCAAACGCCGACGCCACCCTCGGTGATTCCGCCTGCTGTGCTCGATCCCAATGCACCAGCGTTGCGGGAGACTCCTTCTCGCCACGCGGCGGATACGGATTACCCGGTTCGCAAACCGGACTCGAAGGCGCAGCAATTCGAAACGACGCTTGGGCCACTGGCGGCTGCCAGCCATGCCGTGGAAGAAGCTGCCG
>CALJLD010000089.1 GCA_937982665.1 uncultured Planctomycetales bacterium | reverse complement strand
CGAAGGAACGTCTGACACTGGCAGCGGCGAAGGTATTATCTTCGAGTACACGCCGCCGAGAATTGGCTTCCCAGGCTTCCCGTTTGCCTTCCCCGAAGGCGGTTTCCCCGGCTTCGGCAACGGCAACAATCGATGCGGCACGCTGAAGGTTATTTACGTGTCGCCAGCGGCTGCTGATCTGGAGAACCCTGACAACATTGTTGTTACGCCTGGCGGCGGATTGTTGCTGTGCGAAGACAACTCCGGCTTCACGCCCAACTCGGCGGAACGCCTGGTTGGCTTGACACTCGATGGCAACGTCTTCACGTTCGCCGAGAACAACATCGATTTCTCGAACAGCGCGTTAGGTCCATACACGCGATCCGAGTCCGGGATTACTTTCACCGGCAACCGCAAGCAAAACGAATGGGCTGGCGCAACCTATAGCTATGACGGGGAATGGCTATTCGTGAACATCCAGACGCCAGGCGTGACGTTCGCAATCACAGGCCCTTGGCAAGACGGTCCTTTGGGCGCGCCGCGCCGCGGACGCTTTGGCCTGCCGGGTTGAACGTTCGATTAGACATCGTTTGAGGGTGCGATTCGTCCGCGACTTTTGCGGCATTAAGCATCTTCCCAGTTCAGAGCGCCTCGAGGCATGTCCTCGGGGCGTTTCTTGTTTGCGCGCGGACAATTCTCTAAACGCGCATGCGCTCGCTCATCAATCGCCGCGCAACACCGCTCTGACAGGACTGGCGTCAAATCCCACCAGCGGTAACGGCAGCGCGATCAATTCGTATTCCCCTGGCGAGACTCCGTCCAACTGCAGGCCTTCCAGTATGGCCAAACGGCGAGAAAGGAAGGTCTTATGCGCTGGCAGGTCCTTAGAGTCGAACAGGTCGACGCTGGGCGTGTCGATGCCAATCAGCACGACTCCCTCATCGGCCAGATGATTGACCAACTCCGGCGAAAGCGCGGCAAAGTCCGTGGTAAAGTTCGACGCGTCAGGGAAGGTGCCAGTGCGCAGCAGAACCCGTGGCGCTCGAATGCCATCAGGCAGCATGCTGGGCGTGATCCGAGTGTTGCGATCGACGGAAACATGCATGACCTGACAAGGTCCAAGGTATGTCTCCAGCGCGCAAGCTTCGATGCCTGGCGCATCAACTCCGTAATGACTGGGAGCGTCCGCGTGAGCGCCCAGATGGACGGTGGCTTTCAATGTGGACAGCGTAATGTTATCGCCGCCGGCCATGTTGAGCAGGACCTCGCGCTGCGGCGGAGTATCGCCAGGCCAAACGCCAAGCTGCGGAGTAATTGGCGGAGTGATGTCGTAGATGTTCAAGGGCCAGGGCTTTCCATGCTTGGGTTGCAGACTTGTTGCGTGGAGTTGCTTTCATCGCCGCGGGGAATCCGTCCCTCATCAAACTCAGGCAGTTGCGTAATGTCCGGCGACACAAACTCGGCCTTGGCTTGCATGGAAACCATGCACCGCCGCGAATAAAACAACCGCCAGATCGATTTCTCCAGCAGGAACGGGTTCTGCGAAATGAACTCGGTCGCTGACACGCCAGCCCCCGGCGGTTGCTCGCGACTTGTGCGTTCATCGGCATGGCCGGCCATGACCGCGGCGATAATTCGCAGCCAGAACTGCGTCATCGTTTCGTGATAGCCGCGAGTGGCGGTCTCGACAACGCCGACCTGTCCCAGGTAGCGTCGCAACCCGGTCCGCATCTTTTCGAGCGCGTCGGCGAAGGAAAGTGTCGACAGATAGTAATGCGCCACGCGAATGTGCGCGCGGTGATCCCAGTCCTCGTGCGGCAGAGTTCCGTTTTCGAAGCTGGCGGCCAACTGGGCGTCGCTGAGTTCCGAGGGAGCAGCGTTGGGATTGCTTTTGGTCATGGGCGAGACAGCCGGCATCGCAACTTCGTTCGCAACTACCGTCGCGGAGCTGCATCATCTCCCAGCAGCGACTGCAACTTCGCCAGCGAGCGGGACAACATCACGCGAACTGCACCGTCCGACTTGCCAAGCTTCTCGCCGATCTCCTTGGACCCCAGCCCTTGGATGTATCGCATTTGCAGGGCTTCCCGCTGATCGTCCGGAAGTTCCTCCATCGCGGCCATCAGTTTGATTTCTTTTTGATTGCGGGAGTACACCGCGCTGGCCGAGGTCATACTGGCGACAAGCAGATTGACGATGCCTTTCTGGCTGGCGTCATGACCACCGCCTGCCGCGGGCGCGTCGATGGATCGCTCGCGGGCGGCGTCTCGTTTCTGGGCTGCAAAGAACCGACGATGTGCGTCAATGATCCGCCGTTCCGCAACCTGGCAGAGCCAACTGAAGGGGTCTCGCTGGCTAAGGTCCATGGTCTCCAGCGAACGTACAGCCTCGGTGCTGGTCTCCTGAAAGATGTCTTCCGGCTCGATCTTTCGCTTCAGCCCATCACTCATTTGCCGGGAGATGAACGCCAACAGTTGCGGCTGCCGCTGAGCGATGAATTCGGCCAGGGCGTCGGTATCGCCAGTGGTAATGCGTTCAATCAGTTGATCATTGCCAGTCACAGGCATTCCTAAGAGCAAGGTTCTTGTGCCGCATCCAGAGGATTGGCGTGTCAAACTGATTTCATTGTGCCATCAAATGGAGCGCGCACAATCGTTTTGAGCTCTGGATATTTGCAGCGGGAGAGCGAAATCTTGAAAGAAAATGCTACCGGTTTTCTCACGGAATCCTGATCTTACTGCAAACGCTCATCGTTTTGGCACAATCGCAGGAAATCTTCGTGTTTTCGCGGTTTGCCATAAACTACGACGGAATCCAACAGGGTTTGTGGAAATGCTCCGCACCTTTGCGTTGGTTTCCCGTTTTGCCATGCGCGAACACGGCGCGCCAGCGCGGTGTCCCTGGCATCTGTTCACGGTATCGTGGTCAACGGGAGGGGCAAAGGATATCCTTGGAGTTCCATTTTTTCGCCGGAAGTGGCATCCGGCGCATGCCATTTGCGATGTCTTGCCAGCGACCCAACCCAGGCAAGCACTCTCAGCCAGCGTCCAAGTCCGCACGGCATTCGGCACTGGCAGAAGACATCGAATGAACCATGAGCGACGCCTCGAGCCATCATCTTGATATGGACCAGGCTGACGAAGCTTGGGACTACCTTTCCGAACAGGTTGAGCAATTCATCGACTGTTGGGAATCGACTGGCAAACCGCCGGAGTTGCGCTCGCATTTGCCGGCGAAACCGCTGGCCCTGCGGCGGATGACTTTGATTGAACTGATCAAGGTTGACCTGGAGTATCGCCACACGCATGCCTGCGTCCGTGAGCTTCAATCTTACTTTGAAGAGTTTGCCGATGAGTTGCAGGCGGGCGGTGATCTGCCTTGCGACCTGATCTATGAGGATTATCACCTCCGCAAGAAAGCCGGCGAGACAATCACCAAACATGACTATCTCGATCGCTTTCCCAACCAGCGGACGCAACTTCAGCGCTTGTTAGGCCTGGAGTCGCCGTACCAGACGACACAACTTTCCAAGTCAAAGAAGTCCGAGCGCAAAGCCGTCAAGGCAGGTGAACGGCTCGACGATTTTGATTTGTACAACGAGGTTGGCTCCGGCGCGTTCGCCACGGTCTTTTTGGCGCGACAGCTTTCCATGCAACGGTTAGTCGCGCTCAAGATCTCGACGGACGAGAGTGATGAACCGCAAGCGCTGGCGCAATTGGATCATCCCAACATCGTCCGCGTTTACGATCAGCGCTATCTTCCTGAAGAAAAGCTGCGGTTGCTTTACATGCAGTTTGTGCCGGGTGGCACGTTGCACGATGTCCTGGAGCGCAGCCGCCATGGCGACCCGCCCGATGCCGGCAGTTTCCTGCTGAAAACGATTGACGCCCGCCTGCGACAACAAGCGGACGATCCGCCGGACGATTCCCAAACGCGCAAGCGTCTGCAACAAATGAATTGGCCGCAGGCTGTAGCCTGGTTGGGTTCGCAGTTGGCGGAAGCCTTACAATATGCGCACAACCGTGGCGTCTTGCATCGCGACATTAAGCCGGCCAATGTGTTGCTGGGAGCCGATGGCCGACCCAAGCTCGCCGACTTCAACATCAGTTACGCATCGGAAGTTGATGGCGCAACGCCCGAGTCATTCTTTGGTGGCAGCGTCGCGTACATGTCGCCGGAACAATTGGAAGCCTATCACCCTGGCTTGCCGCGAACGCCGGACCAGTTGGATGGCCGTTCTGATGTCTATTCGCTGGCCATCATGCTTTGGGAGTTGCTGGCCGGGCGACGTCCATTTGAAGACAAAGTCTTGCCCGAAGGTTGGCCAGCCACTGTTCAACGAATGTATGACGAGCGAAAGTCTGGCGTCGCGGAGGAAGCACTGCAGCGGTTGCCAGCGGATTGCCCTCCCATGTTACGCGAGGTGCTGCTGAAGGCACTCGCTCCCGACGAGAGTGATCGCTACGAGAACGCCGCGCAGTTCGCGAAGGAACTTGCGCTCTGCCAGGAAGAGCATCTCTCGCGGTTACTGCACCGTGGACCGGCCGATTGGCGAAGTTTTGTCGGTCGCGCGCCGTTCACCGCGTTCTTGCTGGCTGTGGTCATTCCCAATGTTTGCGCCAGCATCATGAACATCGCCTACAACTTTCAGGCGATCTTCGAGACGGAGAGCGTTGATTCCGCTTTCTTCTGGGATGTTGAACTCGCGGTTGTGAATCCCATTCTGTATTTGACAGGCATCGCCGTGGGCTACTGGCTCGCTCGGCCTGCGCTGCGGGGACTGAAAGCGCTCAGTCGCGGACAGACGAATGACGGCGATCTGATGGCGGCCGCCGCCAAGCGAACGATGTGGCTTGGCGATATGTTCTGGATCATCGGCATGTCCCTGTGGGTGTTGTCCGGTTTGATCTTTCCGCTGTGGACGCAGTTGCATTCCGGCCAGGCGATTCGTATGACGTTCTACCTGCATTTCATTTTGTCGCAGGTTGTGACCGGGATGATTGCCTCGGCAGTGGCTTTCTTCTGTGTGACGTTCGTGTGCGTTCGCGCCGTGTTGCCGCGTTTGCTTGCCACCGCTCCCGCCAGCCCTGCGTTATCGCAGCAGTTGGTGCGACTCTCGAAGTGGGCATGGATCTACCTGAGCACTTTGGTCATTGCGCCTTTTGTTGCGGTGCTGATTCTCTCGCGGAACCAGGCGGCGATCCAAATCGCGTTCACCTGGATCGCGTTGATTGGAGTGCTCTCGTTTGTTGCCTCGGCGTTGTTGGCTCGCTTGATCCAAAAGGACCTGGCAGCGTTGGTCCGCATTGTGGATCCCAGCGGCGACTATTCGACATTCGGCGCGGAAAGTAGCCTTGGCGGTTCGCGTCGCTCTGGATAAGGCTGCATTTCACCAAACATAAGCGCCAAGGCGCGAACCGCAGGCCCCGTTTGGACGTCTAACCAACTGCGGCGGCCTGCAAAGATTGATGAGGAATCCCGCCGCTTTGGATTATGCTGTAAGGCAGAAGATCGTCACGTATTGAAGCATTGAGCGTTTGAGACACAAGAGTTCAAGCAGGTGATCAGACCCTAGGCACCTTCAGCCCAGGGCACATTGTGCGGAGTCATTGATGCCATACTTGACTTGGAATGAGCTGTTGCGGCACTTGAACGTGCTCCGGGATAAGAACGGCTACGTTTGCCACGCAGGGCCAATCTGCACCGCCTGGCAATCGCCCACGAGCCAATCAAGCAACCGTCGTCAATCATCCCGGCGTTTGCGTCGCTCGTCGTCGCCAATGCGTCGCACACTGCTGCGTCGCAGGCAAAGGCTGCCCGGTTAGCCCATTCCTGACGACGCTCGACCGCAGCATTCGCGGCGACAAACACGACGATAGTTCATGACGTCGTTCCATGTCGATTCAACGATTGTTAGGACGCCGCAGGCAGACAATCGCCTATTCCGACGATCAACGACAGGACGGACTTGACGCCATGCAATCTGTGCGGAGAATCTTCATAGGTACGCGGTCGGGACACCCTCCGCAACACGGGCGGTTAGCTCAGTTGGTTAGAGCGCAACGTTGACATCGTTGAGGTCACTGGTTCGACTCCAGTATCGCCCACTAGTCAAAAGTCTCGCCGGACGCACGAGTTGCGTACCTCCCACGCTCCGGAGCGCGGCCTCCAGAAC
>CALJLD010000088.1 GCA_937982665.1 uncultured Planctomycetales bacterium | reverse complement strand
CAACTCGGCGTCGCCTTCGCCTAGTACGGACGGCACGCACGTTTGGGCAATGGCCGGAAACGGCATCCTGGCATGCTTTGATTTCGAAGGAAACGAAGTCTGGCGGAAAGATCTGCAAGCGGATTATGGCGAGTTCAACATCGGCTGGGGAATGAGTTCTTCGCCTGTCTTGGATGGTGACGAGCTTTACATTCAACTCATGCATGGACCGATGCGCGGAGACGGCAAGACTGCCGTGGTGGCCGCGCTTGACAAGAAAACCGGTGATGAGAAATGGCGAATCGATCGGAAGAGCGAAGCCACTTTTGAAAACAAGCATTCCTACACGTCGCCGGTGGTCTATCGCGATGGTGAGCAAGAATGCCTGCTGACTCACGGTGCCGACTACTTGGTCGCGCACAGTCTTGAAGATGGTTCCGAGCTTTGGCGTCTTGGCGGACTGAATGCCGGGGCGCGCTATCATCCCACTTTGCGGTTTGTTGCTTCGCCTGGAATTGGCAATGGCTTGATTGTGGTTCCCACCGCCAAGGGCGGCCCCATTGTGGGCGTCAAGCCCGGCGGCCAGGGAGATATCACCGATTCTGATTTTGTCACGTGGAAGTTGGATCGCGGCACACCGGATGTCTCTTCGCCACTAATCCACGATGGCCTCGTCTACCTGGCTGGCGAACAAGGGATCCTCACTTGCCTGGATGCCGAGACCGGCGAGGAGTATTACAAGGAACGCCTGCACACGGCTCGCTATCGGGCTTCGCCTGTTCTTGCTGACGGCAAAATCTATGTTGTCTCGCGCAATGGCGTCGTCAGCGTCGTCAAGCCGGGGAAGGATTTCGAGATCCTCGCGGAAAATGAAATGGGCGAAGAGATCGCCGCGTCACCGGTCATATTTAACGGGCGAATTTACCTGCGCTCGTTTGATTCGTTGATGGCAATCGGCTCGGAGTAGCGATCGTTGCAGAGTTGATTGGCCGCACCGTCTTTAACGACTTTGTATTGAGGGCAATGCCTTACCGGCCTTGTTTGCCTCTTAATCACAAGTGAGTTTCGCCATGCGCTATCTTGTTGTTTTGGTTCTTCTATCGGCCATTGCCATAACAAACGGTGAAGTCCGTGCTCAAGATGACCAAACAAACCGTGCGGCCATCGGTGATTCCAGCCGCGCCCAAGGCACATCTCCGGAAGAGAAAATCGACGAACGAGTGCGGCAATCGCTCCAACGCAATGGCCGCGCGCATGTGATGATCTTGGGCAAGACGCAATTGCTGGAAGGGCCGGATGCCTTTCCCGCTTTCTGCCAAGAGCATAAAAGCAGCAAGCGTTTGGAACTTCGCAGGGAAGTTGTCAGTCGATTGCGGGAGATTGCGGCGACAGAACAGCCAGCCATCTTGAAGGCCATCGGCAATCCAGATCGCGCGCAACAATATTGGCTGGTGAATGCCGTCTCAGCTGTTTTGACGGCCGCGGAAATCAAAACACTCTCACAGTTGGATGAAGTTGCGTACCTGTATCTTGCTGGTCAGCGCCAATTGCCTGCGCCCTCGGGCAAGGTCTCTGAGGTCTTGCCAGATGAATCGTTCCGCCCGTTTGATCCGCAAGGCAAACGCATCGCCTGGAATCTTTCGGAAGCGGGCGTGGACAAAGTCTGGAAAGAACTGAAGGTCACCGGCTCCGGCGTAACCGTTGTCAGCTTTGACTCAGGCGTGAACTACCTGCATGAAGACTTGCGCGATCACATTTGGACCAACGAGGGCGAAATCCCCAACAACGACAAAGACGATGACGGCAACGGTTTCATCGACGACCTTTACGGTTACAACTTTGCTCAGATGACTCCGGAAGTTCGCGCCACCGGTGATCGCCAACACGGAACGATGACAACAGGCATCCTGGTTGGTGACGGCACCGACGGAATCGCCACGGGAGCCGCGCCCGACGCCCAGGTGATGATCATTCGCTCCGGCAGTACTCCTGTTTTGGCTATCACTGCCTATCAATACATGATTGAAAACGGCGCGGATGTGGTGAACATGAGTTTCAGCAATCCCAACTTGGGACAAGCCCGCGGCTTTTGGCGGCGAATGGCCGAGCACGCCACGTGTGCCGGCCTTGTGCAAGGTTCCGGAGCGGGCAACTTCCAGCAGTCAGCGGAAATTCCCGTTCAGATGCGCGTGCCGGAGGATATCCCCTGCGTGATTGCCGCCGGCGGTATCAATCGCCAGAGAGAAGTCGTCCCTTTCAGCAGCTTGGGCCCTGTCGAATGGGGCAGCATTCGCTTCTTTGGCGATCACGCGATGCCCGAAGGCTTGACCAAGCCGGACGTTTGCGGCTTTCCCGGACCTGGCTATCCGCTACTGGGAACAGAGAACACCGGCTACATCGATCCCAACAATCGGACGCGCGGCAATTCGTTCAGCGGTCCGCTAGCCGCAGGCACCGCGGCACTCATGCTCTCCGCCAATCCCAATCTTCCCGCCTGGCAAGTCAAAGAGATCATGGAAGCCACGGCGACTGACATCTCGCCCACAGGCAAAGACACAAGAACAGGCGCCGGACTCATCAATGCCTTCGCAGCTGTGAAAGCCGCCCAAGGGGAAGGTGACTGAGTGGCTCCCTGTGCCTATTGCGGCCGGGGTATTAGGTCTCGCTGCGTCGCCAACTCACGCTAGCCCGCATCGCGTTGCCAGCCGTAGAAGTCCAGCAGTGCCTTCGCCACGATGCCTTTGAACTGTCGCAGGCCGGCGGTCTTGGGCAGCACGGAGAATGCGTGCAAGCTGTTGGCCTGCTGAATCAGGTCTTCATCCAGTTGGGCGGACATCAAGATGCACGGAGCCGGCAGCCCTGCGGCACGGACTTCTCGCAGCACGTCCAGCCCGGAAAGCTTGGGCATGTGAATATCCAGCAACACCACGTGGACGTTCAGCCTTTGGACCAGCTCCACGGCCTCGTGCCCGTCATCCGCGGTGTGCGTCCGCACCCCCTCCGGCTCCAAGGCTCCGCATAGCGTTTCGCGGAACTCAAAGTCGTCATCGGAAATCAGGATTTGCGGAGTCAGCGTCAACATGGGTTGTTGCTTGGTACAAACTCACGCCAGGGAAATTGACCGAACGTGTTGCAATGCGGCAGGTTAGCCGCGTCTGGTAGCCATGAAAGCAATCGGCATGCCAATGAGGGTTGCCGAAATCTCAGGCAAACGGCCAATCGCTAAAAGCCGTTGTCCTGCATAATCTTACGACATCGCTCACCTGCCGACCAAGATAAACTGGGTGAGATGCGTTGTTTGTGCCGGCCAACTTACAGCTTTTCTCCCAATGCCAAATCGGCAGAATGCCGAGAATTGCTACATGTACATTTGCACTCTACTGTATACAAGCGTATATTTGTTTGCGTGACACGCGTTTTGGAAATCCCTGCTTGAATCTACTACTCAAATTCTTTCCCAAAGCCCGCGCACCAAGCCACGCTGGCCGTCACCTGTCGAGAAACATCATGGCGGAACTCGATCAACTCACCCCGCGTCAACGCGATGTCTACAAGTACATCCGTGACAAGATTCGCTCGCGTGGATATGGACCCACCGTGCGAGAAATCGGCTCACACTTCAAAATCCGCTCACCCAATGGCGTCATGTGCCACCTGAGGGCTTTGGAGAAAAAAGGCCTCATCACGCGTGAGCCCAATATGTCGCGGGCCATTCAATTGGCCACCGAGCCGGTTGAACGCAAAGGTCTGCCACTGGCGGGACGCATTGCCGCCGGCATGCTGCATGAAGCGGTCGAACAGCACGAGGTGATTGACTTTGGCGAACTTTTTGACGCCGAACGTCACTTCGCCTTGGAAGTCTCCGGCGATTCGATGATCGAGGACCAGATTGCTGACGGCGATTACGTCGTGGTCCGCAAGCAGTCCACCGCCTCCAAAGGGCAAATCGTCGTCGCTTCCGTGGATGAAGACCAGGCTACGCTCAAACGCTGGTTTCCAGAAGCCAACCGCATCCGCCTGGAACCATCCAACAGCAGCATGAAGCCCATCTACGTTAAAGACGCCAAAGTGATGGGCGTCGTCGTGGGCGTGGTCCGCCGCGTGGATTGAAAATTCGCGTGCGTTTGTTAATCCCTATGCCGCTTGCGGCGCGCGTTCCGGCTGCGGTGTTCGCCTGACGAGAGCATCCACACCCAACGTGCTTAGCACGTATTCGGCCGCGGTGTCCGCCGCGCCGGGGTGGCAGATTTCTTCCTTGAGTTGCTCCAATCGCCGCACGCGATCAAGCCGGGCGTCTTCATCGTTCAGCCATTGCGTGATGTGCCAGGCGATCTCCTCGGAGGGATCTCCGCAGGAGACATATTCGGGGAACAGCACCTGCTCCGCGCCAGGCTGATGACGATCAAACGGCCGCGTGTCGCCGGAAAACGCATCGTCAGCGGAGAGCAGGTTGACCAGCGTGATGTACCGAACTTTGCGGAGCACGCGCTGAATCAGATACGGAATTCGCGGCACCCAATAGATGATCACCGTGGGCGTTGTGTGCGCCATCAACTCCAGCGAAACCGAGCCGGAAACCGAAATCGCGCAATCGCTGGCGTGGATCACTTCCGGCGTCTTGCCAATCACCAAATCGGCCGCCAGGTTCGCGGCTTGCAAACACTCGCCGATATGCGCGGTCTGCTCCTCTTTGAACGCGGCAACAACAAACCGCGCGTCCGGTCTGGATGCCTGAACGCGGGCAGCCGCTTTGGCAATCCAACGAAAGTTGTTGTGAACTTCCTGCGTTCGCGAACCCGGCAACAGCGCGACAACGGGACGCCCATCATCGCGCAGCTCGCGCAAGAATTGTTGGTCGAGCTGATGTTCAGTCACTTCGTCAAAGTATGGATGTCCCACCAATCGGGCGTTGCATCCCCGCTCGCGATACCACTGAGCCTCGAACGGCAAACCGCACAGAACGTGGTCCACAAACTTCCGCATCTTCTTGACGCGGCCTTGCGCCCAGGCCCAAACCTGCGGCGGCGCGTAGTAGAACACTGGCACGCCGTACTTTTTGGCTCGCCGGGCCATCCACCAATTGAAGCCGGGGAAGTCAATCAGCACCACGGCGTCCGGTTTGGCTTCGCGAAAGATTTTGCCAGCCAGTTGAAACGCGGCCCAGAACTTATGAATGTTGAGCACAGCTTGGACAATCCACATCGCCGCGATGCCGGTCAGATCCTGATCAACGCGACAGCCGGCACCGGCCATCTTCGGGCCGCCAAACCCTCGCACTTGCACGCCAGGGCAGCGTTTGCGCAGAGACTTGATCAGGTTCGCGCCATGCATATCGCCGGACGGTTCGCCAGCTGAGAAGAAGATCACAGGCGCCGTGGATCTGTTCGGCTGCTGTTGGTTTGTGTCCATGCCGCGTCAATGTTGCTGATTCGTTGACCAATAACTCTGTTGTCGATCATCTCTGCGCGAACGTCAGGCTGCGCGTCGGCGGTTGGT
>CALJLD010000087.1 GCA_937982665.1 uncultured Planctomycetales bacterium | reverse complement strand
ACCGGGTGATGGGGCAAGAATTCTGATGAGGTTTTCAGGGCCATTTCCGCATTTCGCGTTGCGCGGCGGGAAAGTTCTCGCCTGAGTTGTAAAATACCGTTGTGCGCTGGTTGATTCGCATTCGCCAGCGCGCAACACGGTTGTTTCTCTTCTCAGGTTTCGCCGGAAGGAGTGAGCCATGTCACCGTTTGCCAGGGCATATCGCCCCGTTTTTGCGCTTGCGTTGTTGGTTGTTGCCGCGGCTGTTGCCGGGTGCGTTCCCAGCTTGAATGCGATCTACACGGACAAGGACATTGCCTTTGATGAGGCTTTGGTTGGAACCTGGATGCCGCAGGATCAGAATGAATCTTGGGTGTTCACCAAGCGAAATGACAACGTCTATCGACTGGTGTATACCGACAAAGAAGGCAAGTACGGCGTGTTTGATGCAACGTTGGTGAAGTTGGGCGATGCGCGGTTTCTGGATTTGACGCCTGTTGAAGAGCCCGAGCTGCAACAGAACGCGCTTTGGAAATGGCATTTGACTCCCACGCACACCTGGCTGTTGGTGGAAAACATTTCGTCGTCGTTACAACTTCGGGCGATGAATCCGAATTGGGCCAAGGAATACTTGCAGAATCATCCGCATGAACTTGAGCATGTGATTCAACATGACCGCGTGATCATCACAGCGGAGACGGAGGCGATTCAGAAGTTCGCCACGATGCACATCAACACGCAGCAGGCGTATGGAGATGTGTATTCGCTATACAAAGAAGAATAGACTTTGGCGAAAAGACGTTCCCGACACGAGAACTTATCCCGTTGATCCGGTCTTTGATCGGATCTCAACGTGGCCGCCGAGCACAAGCCGATGAACTTGATCTTTGGTTGCGGTTACTTGGGCGAGCGCGTGGCGGCGCTCTGGGAGCAAAACAGTGAAGTCGCCGCCGTCACGCGTTCACAAGACCGCGCGAACAAGTGGCGAGACGCCGGACGAACCGCGGTTGTGGCCGATGTGACACAGCCTGCGACTTTGGAGAGTTTGCCCCGGGCGGATGTTGTGCTTTGGGCGGTTGGGCTTGATCGAGCGGCCGGGCCGAGCATGCGCGACGTATATGTTGGCGGCCTGGCGAATGTTCTGGCTGCGCTCTCGGCGAGCCCTCCGCGGCGTTTTGTCTATGCCAGTTCCACCAGCGTGCATGGCATGGCCGATGGGCCGCGGATTGACGAGCACTCATCGTGTACGCCGGATCGCGAGAACGGCCGGATTTGTCTCGAGGCGGAAAACCTGTTGCAGGCAAGTTCGCTGGGCGACCGTGCGATTATCTTGCGGTTGGCCGGCATCTATGGCCCTGGGCGTTTGCCGAACATTGCAAAGTTGGCCGGCGGAGAAGCTTTGGCGACGGAGCCGGAACACCGCCTTAACCTGATTCATGTGGACGACGCCGCGCGCGCCGTCCTGGCCGCCGCAGATCAAAGCGTTGCTGCGCCAGATTTCTTACTGGTGGCTGATGGCCAGCCGCCCACACGGCGCGAGTTCTATACGGAGGCCGCCAGACTTTGGCAAACGCCACCACCGACATTTGATGCCGAGGCTGCCGCGAGATCCCGCAGCAGATCAAACAGGGACAAACGGATTGAGAACGCCAAGCTGCGGCGAGAGTTGTTGCCCGACCTGCTCTACCCGGACTATCGAGCTGGTTTGAAGGCGATTTGGGAAACTGAATGCGGCGAGTAATTGCGACTCCCAAGAACGTAAGAGCCTCAAAACGAAAAAACCGAAGCGCCCCGCGAAGAGCGCTTCGGTTCGATTAGACAAACACGCGATTGCGTTAGCCGAGCTGCCTAGCGATAGGCTTTGCCGGCTTTGGAGTAGATATCGGCACTGTCCTGATAATCTTCCAGGAGGTGCTCAGAGAAATACTCCCACATGCGTTGCGTGAAATAACCCTGGGCATCGCCAAAACCGTGGGCTTTGCCGGGGATCATCAACATGTCAAACCGCTTGTTGGCCTTGATCAACGCGTCCACCAGCCGAACGGTATTGCCAGGATGCACGTTGTTGTCCATGTCACCATGGACCAGCAACAAGTGGCCTTTGAGGTTTTCCGCGATGTCCACGTTTGAAGGGACATCGATCTCGAACTTGACCTTGGCTAGGTCATCCAAGGCTTCCTTGAGCTTGCTTTCATAGGCGGCTTTGGCTTCCGCTTCCTCTTTGGAAAGCTTGGGCTCCGCGCTCTCGGCATTCTCTTCCTTGGCTTCTTCGCCGTTGGCCTCGGTGGCTACGGAGACTTCCGTCTTGGAGTCGTCGTCCTGGCTCTTGCCGTCTTGATCATCCTGATCTTGGGCTGCGTCGCCATCGTCGTCGTCCTGATCGTCATTGTCATCGTCGTCGTTCCGATCTCCATCATCTTGATCGTCATCGTCTTGATCATCGTCGTCCTGATCTTGGTCATCTTGATCATTTTGATTCTGATCGTCTTGATCTTGATCGGAGTCGTCTCCATCGTTGTCATCGCCGTCCTGGCTGTCGTCATCTTCTTCGTCTTCGTCCTCTTCACGAACTTCTCTCAGCCCGTGGTAGCGTTCGCTCCACGAGTTGTTGTAGATGTTGTTGTCGTGATTTCCGGCCGAAGAGACGGCGACCTTGAAGAAATCGTTATAGGGCTCGCGCATCAACGCGGCCGCGGACATGAATCCGCCGCCGGAGTGGCCATAAATGCCCACTCGCGTGGCATCAACATACGAATGCATGTCAGCCAGTTGCTCGATGGCGAACTTCTTGTCTTCCAGGCCGTAATCCCGCAGGTTGAAATAACCGTGCGAGTGATAGGCTTTGCCTCGGGTGGGCGTGCCACCGCGGTGACCAACCTGAATGACAATGAAGCCCAACTGCGCCAACTGCTGGTTGCCGCTGGTCGCCGAGAACGTGTGCGACGTTCCCTCTTGTTGAGGGCCGGGGTACACGTGGGCGATCACGGGGTACTTCTTCTTCGGGTCGAAATCGAACGGCTTCCACATGTTGCCGTAGAGATCGGTCACGCCATCGGCCGCTTTGACCGTGAAGGTTTCCGGCATCCGCCAGCCAGCTTCTTCCAGACGAGCGGTGTCCATCTCTTCCAGTTTCATGACTTCGTTGCCGTCGGCATCGCGAAGAATCGACACGGGAGCCATGTCAATTCGCGAGCAGTTGTCAACGACGTACTGCTTGCTGGGAGACATACTGCTGCGATGGTTGGCATTGCCTGGGTCCATCAGCTTGAGCCCTGTGCCATCAAAGCGGACACAATACAGATGCTCGTAATAGACGTTTTCGTCAGACTCGCGGGCGTTGCCGCGGAAGTAGATCACACGATTGTCCTCGTCAACTTCCACAATGCTGGAAGCACGGAAAGGACCGGACGTGATGGCGTTCTTGAGTTCGCCATCTTTGGAATAGAGGTAGAAGTGTCCCCAGCCGCTGCGTTCGCTCCACCAGATGATCTCATCGGTCTTTTCCAAATAGCGAACCGGTTGCATGTCCAGATACGCGGCCTCGAAACCTTCTGATAAGAGCACTTTGGCATCGCCAGTGCGGATGTCGTATTCCACGTACTCAGCATTGCGGAGCAAGCGGTCACGCCGCATGAAGCGCAGCGTATCCGTTCCGTCCCGCCAGGAGATCTGACTGTAGGTTTCGTCCTTCCATTTGGGGATAACGCGCAGCAGTTCTTTGCGTTCCGGGTGGAAGACGTACAACTCGGACTTGCGAATGGCGTCTTCGCCAGGCATGGGGTAATCGTAGCTCCGCAGTGTGGGGCGGGGCTCACTCAAGGCGTTAACCAGGTAAAGCTCTTGAATGTTGCGAGTATCGCGACGCGTGGCATAGAACGACTTGGAGTCAGGCGACCAGTTGACCGAACCGCCGCCCCCACCTCGTCCCGTGGCTCCACGACCACGTCCGCCTCGGGCCGCATTTCCGCGGCCAGCGCTGAACGCGTAATCTTCCGCGGAGTCTTCCGTCAGTTGGTAGGTCTTAACTTCTTCGCGACGTCCTCGACCGCGGCCGCGACCACGACGACCTTGATTCTCGTCCTGGGCATCATCGTCCGCATCCTGGTCGCCATCTTGGTCATCTTGATCGTCATCGTCCTGATCATCATTGTCCTGGTCGTCGTCATCCTGATCTTGACCATCCTGGAGAATCACGATGGGATCACCGTTGGCGTCTTGCAGATCATCAGGAATGCCGTCGCCATTGCGATCGCGGAGATCGTCATGGAACCAGTCTTGATCCAGGAATTGCTGGCCATCGTAAGCTTGCAGGCCGTCATCGTCTCCATCGTCATCGTCTCCATCGCCGTCGCCGTCAGCGGAGTCATCCGCATCGTCATCGGAATCTTGTTCGTCTTCCGTCACCGGCGTGGCGTTGAGGACTTCGCCGTAATAGAGATTGCCATCTTCAACGTATGCGAACTTGGTTCGATCAGGAGAGTAGCTGCGGGCGGGTTGATTGCCGCGACCTTGGCCACGTCCTTGAGCCTGACCACCGCGTTGATTTCCGCGCTGTTGACCACCGCGTTGGTTTTCGCGACCGCCCCGTTGTTGAGTGCCGCGGCCCCCCCGCGTGAATTGCCCACGGGCACCTCGCGCTCCGCCGCGACCGGCTTGTTGCCGCGCTTCGCCTTTCTTTTCAAGTTCCTGGGTTTCCAGGTTGTATTCGTAGTTGAAGCCTTCTGTGACAAAGGTCAGTACGGTGCCTTCGTCGTTGACTTGCTCGCGCGAGAGCGGCAGGTCATTGGCTTCCAGCGGTTTGCGAGAAAGCTCCGAGAGCTTGGCCGTCATCACATTGTGATCAAACAACGGCTTCTTGCTGGCGTCCGCGGGATTGACCCGCCACCACTTCTTGCCGGCGCTGGTCTCGTACGAGTACCAGAATTCGTCCGTCTCTCCGATCCACTGTGGCGTGACCGAAGTGCTATACATGAACTGTCGCAGATAAGCACTGGAGTACTTAAAGGCCTGATCCCAATTGGCCTCCTTGGCCGGCTGTTGTGCAACAGCAGACCCGCTTGCAACACCGCAGAGCAACGCGGCCGCAACTGCGACGCGCCACGCCTGACCAACTCTTAAAGTCTGACCGAGATTCATCGAACCCCCCCGTTGTTGGAACGAGAAGAACAAAGTGAAGTGTTAAGCCCAACCAAGGCAGCGATGGAGTTGCTTGCCCAAACGCGTTGTTGCTTGGGCGTTTGTTGCTTGTGAATTTGCCTGCCGCTGCGAAATCAGACAAAGCCAACTGCGGTGTGCAACGAAATGTTTCCGTGATGTGCGGCGAGGCGTTTTGATGGAACGTCTCGCCTGACTGTGTGTTTCAACGAAGCGTGATCAATTGTCCGTCTGTTCGTCAGATTGACTGCTGCCGCCCAATCCGCCGCGAATCTCTTCCAACTCCAGCGCGAACATCCCTCGACCGTGAGTTGCAATGACAACAATGTCATCCCGTGGATGGATAATCAGATCATGGACGAAGGTGTTAGGCAAACCTGTTCCGAGAACTTCCCAGCTTTCGCCACCGTTGCTGGAAATGTATACGCCCAAGTCCGTCCCCACATACAACACGTTGGCGCTGCGGGGATCTTCCTTGATGACGTTGATGGGCCCGCCTGGCAAGTTGTTGGAAATGTCCTGCCATGTCTGCCCATAGTCCGTGGACTTGTACAAGTAGGCTTGAAAGTCATTGTCCCGCTTGCCGTTCTTGGCCAGGTAGACGGTTGCTTCATCGTACTTGCTGGCAACAACGCGCGAGACCCAGGAGACTTCCGAGGTTCCTGACGTCAGTTCGTTCCAATCGTCGCCGCCATTTCTAGTGCCCCAGACGCGGCCATCATCGGTCCCGGCGTACAGCAGGCCGAATGTGATGGGCGATTCCGACAACGAGGTCATTGTCTGGAAGGGGATGTTCCCCTGCTTTTCCGGATCGTTGTATGACAGGTCAGGGCTGATCACTTCCCAGTTGTCGCCGCGATCCACAGAACGAAAGACCTTGTTCATCCCATGATAAATCACATACGGATTGTGTGGCGAAATGATGAACGGCGCGAGCCACTGACCGCGATAGGACGGTTCGCCTTCAGGCTCGCGAGGGCGGATGTTGACGATCTCGCGAGGGTTAAGCGTCGCGCGTTGAATGCTGCCGTAGAATCCTTCGCAATAGAGGACGTTGGGATCGGAAGGATCAACGGCGTGATAGCTGGCTTCGCCACCGGGCGTTGGCTTCCAATCCGTGCCGGGATCGCGGCGGGGATCATGCGCGACCGAGCCCGTCCAACTTCCGTTATCTTGAATGGAGCCATAAAGATTGAATGGCTCAGCCATGTCATAAGCCAGGTTATAGAACTGGACCAGTGGCAGATCCTCAATGTTCTTCCATGTGTCGCCGCCGTCGTAGGAGATGTTCAATCCACCATCATTGCCATTGATGATGTGATTGGAGTTCTCCGGATCAATCCACATGGCGTGGTGATCGCCATGCAGTCCGGCATAGTTGACGCGCTCGAAGGACTTCCCGCCATCGCGGGAACGCATCATGGGGACGCCCATCACATAGATAGTGTTTTCATCATTGGGGTCAACGCGAACCTGACCAAACACCCAACCGTAGGTTGAGAACAAACGCCGGATGTCGGCGTCTCCGCTCATCAGCGACCAGGTGGCCCCGGCATCTTCCGAGCGATAGACTTCCGCGCCGCGTTTGATATCCGCTCGTGGGTTTCCGTAAGCGTCGCGCTCGCCGGGCTCGGCCTTGCGTTCGATCTCATGGCTATCGATCAACGCATACAGCACATCCGGGTTGGACGCGGCAATAGCGATTCCCGTCCGTCCACGATCCGTTCGAGTTGGCAGACCCTCTGAGAGTTCCGTCCAGGTGTCGCCACCATCGGTGGACTTATAGATGCCATCGTTCTGGCCAGGCAGCGGATCACTCCATTTCAAGCGAATGCGATCCCACATACTGGCGTATAGCACTTGAGGGTTGTCCGGCGACATCACCAGGTCGATCGCACCGGTCGACTGGTTGATGTAATGCACACGCTCCCAGGTTTCGCCACCATCGGTTGTGCGAAACACTCCGCGCTCTTCGTTGTTGGTCCATTCGTGTCCGCACGCAGCGACGAACACAACATTGGGATTCTCAGGATGAATCACGATTCGCGCGATGTGATGCGTGTCCGCCAGGCCCATGTGCTGCCATGTTTTCCCAGCATCGTTTGACTTGTAAACGCCGGTTCCGGACATGCTGCTGCGAAAGATGTTCGACTCGCCCAAGCCCACCCAAACCGTGTTGGGGTCTGACGGTGCACATGCAATCGCACCGACGGAAGCGGACGGGGCATCGTCAAAGATGGGCTGCCAGGTCGTGCCTTCGTTGATTGTCTTCCAAACTCCACCGGAAGCCGAGGCGATGTAAATCGTATAAGGCTGACCGTTAGGAACGGCCAGGTCCGTGATGCGTCCGCTCATGATCTGCGGACCGATGAACCGCCAACTCAAGTCATACGGCGTGTTCTCGCGCATCTCCATGTGCTGCTCATAGAACGCAAGCCGCCCTGCCGGATCCGTCACAGGTTCTTTGACTTGTGCGCAAGCAGGCGTGCTTGTCGCATACGAAAAGCAAACCGCTAAGAAACAAGACAGCATTCCATAGCGAGCGATATGCGTTTGCATGATTGACAGATTCCGGGATCAATTCGGCAGTCAACGGTAGCGCGGCAACGGCGCAAGGGGAGTAGATACGACCTCGATCTGGCCACATACTGGAACGAAATGTGTTGTCGCGTTGGCGATGTGACGCGAACAACGTTGACTTGGTCCAGCCATGTGGTGATTGCGCGAATTGCAGGCAATCGCACGACTCAGCAACACAATTCAGGCAACCATGCCCTGCCAGCTTCGCAATAATGCCCAGCCAGCGGCGCAATCCTAACTATGCTAAGTGGTTCGGAAGGACACTTCAAGCAAATACGCCGGTCCTGCGACCTTCTGGCAGCATAGCCCCGCGGCGTTTGCAGCAAGCCATTTTTGACGATAGTTTTGCGGGATCGCCCAGCAGATCTTTCTGCGGTTTTCGGAGAACTACGCAATGCGGATTATCACGCTTGGAATCACTTGTGGGCTGTTGTTTCTGTCGCTTGTTTCAGCCACGGCTTGCGGACAAGACACCGAGTTGCCGCTGGTGACCACCGCCGCGCGGCAACCACTGGAAGCTCAAGTGAAACGTGTCGTTCAAGCACTTGATGAAGTGCTAGGCGCGCCGCTTCCGGCCGAAGTCAAAACGCAATTGGGGGCCGCTTATGAGATGGACGACGGCGCGCAAGCCAGCCGCGCGATCCAAGCAGCGCTTGATCCCTTGTGCCTGGCGTTTGTTCACATCAATCCCGAGAGCCGAGTCAAAGTTGAAGCCGGTTCTGCAGAGCGCGAACTTGTGCAACATGGCTGGCGGACGTTCCTGGTCAAGGTTCACAACGAAGGTGGCGTGACCGCTCCAATGCGTGTGCTTAGTCCCAACGCGCCAGTGCCAAGCGGTTCCAGCAACCATCCTGCGCCGGACGTGCCTGAGAACCCTAACACGCGCGACCAGTGGCTGGCGATTGACGTCGTGAATCGACAGCCGTTGAATGCGCGGCTCTCTGGCTTGTCGCTCGAGTACCGCGTTGTGGCGCTCTACAGCCGGGATGAAGGCGATCGCGAAGCCAAGCTGGCGTTTGATGTCGGTCAGGGCACCCAGGACTTGGGTTTTCGCAATGAAGTCAACTTGCTGTTCAGCGCCGCGCCTGCCGTTCCGGTCACTTTGGAAGTTGTTGACGAAAACAACAAGCCAACTACGGCTGCGTTTGAATTCCGCGACAAGCTGGGGCGTGTGTATCCTTCGCGTACGCGGCGTTTGGCGCCGGACTTCTTTTTTCAGGATCAGGTCTACCGGCATCACGGTGAGAGCGTCTTGTTGCCGCCGGGTGAGTATTCGGTTGTTTGCCGTCGAGGCCCTGAGTACACGCCGGTCACGAAACAGATCACCGTGCCAGAAGGCGATTCGCACAAAGAGAGCTTTCAGCTCAAGCGTTGGATTCATCTGGCCAGGCTTGGCTGGTATTCCGGCGATCATCACGTCCACGCTGCCGGCTGCGCGCACTATGACCAACCAACGCAAGGCGTGGCGCCAGAAGACATGATGCGACACATCCTCGGCGAGGATCTCAATGTCGGTTGTGTGTTGGCGTGGGGGCCGTGTTGGTATTTTCAAAAGCAATATTTCAGTGGCGGTCTGCACCCGCTTTCCACGCCGGACTACTTGATGCGTTACGACGTTGAGGTGTCAGGCTTTCCCAGTTCGCACGCTGGCCACATTTGTTTGTTGCGGCTCAACGAGGATGACTACCCAGGCACAACACAAATCAACGAGTGGCCGAGCTGGGGATTGCCGGTACTCAAATGGGGTAAAGAGCAAGGCGGCGTGACAGGGTTCGCACACAGCGGCTGGGGCTTACAGGTTCCCGGCAATGAACTGCCTAACTACAACGTGCCGGCCTTTGATGGCATCGGCGCAAATGAATTCATCGTCGACGTGACACACGACGCTTGCGATTTTATTTCAACGGTCGATACGCCGGCAGTTTGGGAACTCAACATTTGGTACCACACATTGAATTGCGGTTTCACAACGCGCATCAGCGGCGAGACTGACTTCCCCTGCATCTATGGTCAACGCGTTGGCTTGGGGAGATCGTACGTCAAACTCAAACCGGATGAGCCGCTGACGTTTGACGCCTGGACTTTGGGTATTCGCGACGGTCGCGCGTATGTGTCAGATGGCTATAGCCACTTGCCTGACTTCCAGATCAATGGGCTGGGCGTTGGTCAACCTGGTGCGGAGAATCGCGCGAGCGTCTTGCAAGCCAAATCCGGCGACGAGCTGAAGATCAAAATCAACGCGGCTTCGCTACTTGGCGAAGAACCGGACGAAGCGATTCGCAACCGCAGTTTGGATCAGCAGCCGTACTGGCATGTTGAGCGAGCAAGGGTTGGCGATTCGCGCAAAGTGCCCGTTGAGTTGATCGTCAATGGCATCGCCGTTGAACGACGCGAGATTGACGCTGATGGCGAACTGCGCGAACTGACGTTCGATTACAGGCCGCAACAATCGTGTTGGGTGGCCGTGCGAATCTTTCCATCGGCCCACACCAATCCCATTTTTGTGGAAGTGGACGACAAGCCCATTCGCGCCAGCAAACGCAGCGCGCAGTGGTGCCTTCAGGCGGTTGAGAACTGCTGGAACCGCAAGTCGCCAGCCTATCGTCGGGAAGAACGAGCCGACGCCAAATCCGCTTACGACCGTGCGCGGGAAGTTTATCGCCGGATTTTGGACGAAGCGCATGATGATACGCGGAACTAGCGTTGGCTTGTGCATTCCTAGGTGGCGAAGATTTTGGTGATTCAGCATTTTCCGCGAAAAAAATCTCGCGGCGGCAAGTGCGTATTCTCTTTGGACTTCCATCGTCGGCATCGCGCGATTTGCTGCCTTTTTTCCCGAAACGTCAAAACTGCTTTTGACCACTGCGCACAAAAAGAGGCACATTCCCTTTCGTTCGAGCAACGCAATCAACGCAATGCAAAGCCACGAATTCAAGGGGTGCCAATGCTCTTCACAAAGAAACCAAAATCAGAAGTCCCAGCAAATCCGGCAGGTGAACTGCCCGATGGCAAACAGCCTACGGAACGGACGCCAGCAACGGTAACGCGCGTGGAAAGCTTGCTGGAGTTCAGCACCAGCGAAGGCTTGCGGCCGCGAATTGATGCCATCCGCGGAGTGCTGTTTGGCGTGAAGGTGCTTGGTTTGACCAGCCGCAATGGTCGCCAATATCGGACGTCCTGCATCGCCAATGCGGCTCCGCTTTACGAAGGAATCAAGGTCAACGTCAACCACGCCCGAGGAACGCAGCGGTCGCCGCGTGATTACCAGGATCGTCTCGGTTGCTTGCGAGAAGTGCGGGCCGACGACGATGGCTTGTTTGCAGATTTGCATTTCAATCCGCGGCATTCACTGGCGCAACAATTGCTTTGGGATGCGGAGCACGCGCCGGAGAACGTTGGACTTTCCCACAACGTGGAGGCCAAGACCTCGCGAGACGGAAGCCAGGTTGTCGTTGAAGAGATCATGCGGGTGAACTGCGTTGATCTCGTGGCGGATCCGGCCACTACAGCAGGGCTGTTTGAATCGCGCGACGCGATCTCCGCTGTCAACTTTGACTGGCAGCAATTCGAAGAGACGTTTGCTGAGTTGCGACGGCGACGCCCTGACTTGTTTCTTCCAGCGTCAGCTGCTGCCGTGGCCGAGATGACAGACTTCTCCCCGAGCGCCGAGTCCGCGGAGTTCGCGCGAATCTTGGAGAGTGTCGACGTCGAGACCGCGGCCTTTAGCCAGGATATTAAAGCTGCTGCGACGTCAGACACCTGCCAGCCGGGGAGCTGGACATTGTGGCGCCTCATGTCTTCGGCCATCGAACTCGCATACCCCTCGTCGCCGATTGACTCAACGGTCTGCAGAAGCTCGCCTCTCTCGTAATCTCCATCCGGATCATCAAAAACATGGACGACGTCCTTCTTCTTCAATTTGCCGTCGACAACGACCGGTTTGCCGTTGTCGGAATCAGCCACTCGAAAGCCTTGGAGGAAGACTTTTTTTGAGGGGTGAATAGCAGTGCAGGTTCCTGCGGGTCGCCCTGATGCCCACAAAGCGAATGGATGTGAGAAACAAGTCTGCCAACCTGCGATTTGCTTCTGCGGCCAGGTGGATGGAGCTTGCCATCCGAAATAAGAACGTCGGCTATGCGTTCGAGTCGATCGATCGCATCGGGCTCACCAAACACGAGGTACAGGAACTCCGGGTCGCTGAATTCTCTCGGTGGCCGCAACTTCCCGGGATCGAGTTCCGGAATAATCAGAGGGCGATATACATGAAGAGTGAGCGTGAGATCCGGGGGGGCGTGCTTTCGGTCGAACTGGTAGCTCCGCACTGTGCCGACCTGTTCAGCGGCCCGAATGACTTCGGCAAGAATTGATTCTTCGGGCACGATGCAACTCCTTTATGAAAGCCCGGCGTGACGGCAAAGGGAGTTGCGGTCCATGCCGCCACGCACGAGCCAGGTCTCGGCTAGCTACGTCGAGCGCGTACATTTTTGCATGTCCACGATAACCATAAAGTTCGCTGGCCATTTTCTTGAGGCAACCATGACTACGACAACCGTCGAACCACTTAAGACCTGCAGCCAATGCTTCGCAACGAAACCAATTGCTCAGTTTCGTAAGCAAGGCCCCCGCCGTGGCGGCTGACCTGCCTGATCCACCGGAGGGGACATATCTGACCTACAAAGCAGATCTCGGTTCGCAGTGCATGACCACACCGGGCCGCACGTGGCGCTGGGCGGATCCGCCAGACAATCCGTCGCTGCCCCCGGATATGCAGCCAGGCGTTCAAGTCGCGGAAGGTTCATTCGAACTCACATGGCATCGCGTGCCGCTTCCGCCTTGGGATGTGATTCGTGCGCTGCGGGGAAAAGTGAACACAAGTTCGTTCGTGGGCTCGCCACCCGGCACGGTGTTGTTCGTGGGTGCCAAGATCACGCGCGAGTTCCACATCTTCCAAACTGGCGGCTTTTGGAAAGTCCGCTATTCGTTCTTGGAAAGCACTCGCGAACTTTCCGCGGGGTCACTCGTCGGCTGGAACTATCACTACAAGGAAACGCCGGTCTCTGGCGAGCACTGGGTGGCCATCGCGGACGAAGATGACAATCCGCCCTATTCCGCTGCTGACTTGACACAGTTGTTCACGTTCGGATGAGAAAGAACAGGAAGAACAGCATGCCGTTGTTTCCCCGCAAATTGACAGGCGATGAGGTTGTTTCGCGCGAGATCTTCAACGCACTGGTTGATGCGGTCGACGGATTGCGGAGAACGTCGGGCAACGTTGATGATGCTGACGATTTTTCCTCGCCCTCGTCAAGCGCTGGGCGATCGTTCTTTCGCGCTGCAAGTCCTTTATGCGTGCGTCGGCGGCCGTTCGGGATTTCCTTGGACCAGCAAACGCCGGAGCTTGAGGAACTCGTGGAACTCGTCACCGATTTGCACATCGGCGGATCGGCCACGGCAAAAGTCCTGACGTTTGACGGCACAAGCTGGATTGAAGCCGAAACAGAAGAGCTGACCGTTCACGATGCCGTCAACACGTTTGAAGGCGTCAGCGGCGCCAGGGCACTTGTTCGCTTCCATCGACGCAGCGGTCAATGGATTGTCTGGCAACTGCGATGTTAGTTCGGTCAATAGCTTGTGCGAATGTCATCGGCGTCTCCAATCGTTTGATTGGGTCCGTCGCTAGAGACCTCATACGAATAATCCCCTCGACGCTGGTAGCGAATGGGCTTTCCCCAACCATCCGTGCGTCCAGCCAGCAGGTCTTCGGCCTCTTCGGCTGTTGGCACAATATTATTCTTCTCAATGAAATCCTGAATGTCGCTGACAACCTCGTTGATGATTTGTTCCGTCACCTCGCTTTGCTGAGCGACTGTCGGCGCTCCCCACAACTCCAACGTTGAGGCCACCATCATGGTTGCACAAACGGCCGAACCGATGCTCCCCAGAATGCCCACCCAAATCCCCAATACGGCAACCTCGCGGTCTTGCTGGAACATGGCCGAGACGCACAACAGAAACCCAACAAGCGAAAGTGCGGAAACCGCCAGCAACACCCAATGCCGAACTTCCACGCCAATCCAACTCGGCTGAAACAACTGAAAGACCAAGTACAACATGGCGATGCACCCGGCGATTTCCAGCATCAGGCCAGCCAGGGCGCGCTTGGAGCCTTTGCGGCTGGGCGGTTGCGCGCCGGACTCGCGCGAGGATTCGCCAGCGTCCGATGTCTCATGCGCTTGGACAGAATCTTCAACCGAGTCCAATTCAGGAGCTTCGCTCATGACGTGATCCAATGACGTGACCCAAAGGCGTCTAACAGTCTGTGAGAAACGCTGTCGTCGTAATTGATGCCTGGCGAACTCTTGCCGCAAGGCGTCGCAAACTCACGCGGTGGATGTTTAGAACAGCAAGTCTATCAGATCATCCTCACTAAAGAGCAATTCCAATCGCACCGTAAAGCAATAAGGCATTCACAAGGGGCACATCATGGCGGGCGGATATCCGTGTTGTTGTTTGGGAATCGGCAGCTCATTCGCCGGTTCGTCCGTAGATGGCTTTCCCCTCGGCTCCAGCGGCAGCAGCAGCGGGGTCATCGTTCGAGGTTCAAGCTACGCCGCCACAGTGCCCTGCGTCAGCTTTCAAGGTTCTGCGTCGCCTGCGGTTCTACGGGTGGAAATCAACGGCATCACTTCCAAGACCTGCGACGAATGCTCGTTGCTGAACGGCGTGTACTTTGTACCGGCTGAGATCATCAACCACCCCAACCGCTGCGGGTGGCAACTTGAGTTTCCCGCCGTATGTGGGCACTACACGGTGATCTACGTGGAATTGCTGGCGGTGGATGTTGGCGACTACTTGTGGTCGGTACTCATTTCGGATCGCCCTTTCATTCAAACCCAGGAAGTCCTGCTGATTGGTGGCGAACAGGTCCTGGCGGGTCAAATCAGCATCGACGACGTTGACAACATCCTGCTGGAGACAGCCAGCGAACTCAACACAATTCGCTGCACCGGCGAAGGCAGCGCGACGGCGTTGATCTCCGCTGTCGTCTGATTTTTCTTCTAGTTACTGCGCAAGACGATCCGAGGAACGCCAACGGCAAGTTCGCGATGCTATGCAACTTTGAGAGAACCGACCAAACGCACAAACTGAGGTGCTCGCGCTGTGGATTCTCCGGCGAGTTCGGGTTTGCGCCTGCGCAAGTTCGTCGCACTTGTGATGTCATCGACTTGCACGCGGAAGCCCGTTCGCAGCAAACGCGCAACTTGCTTTCGCGTGGCTTGGTTTGTCGCCACTTGGGTGCGGAGGTTGGCCTTCAGGAATGCCAAGGCTGTCGAGGGCGAGTGCAGGTCAAGCAATTCGCCTGCCACCATCCTAAGCATGAACTCACAACCTTGGCGGACTGTGCGGAGTGCGACGACTTCGCGCCGCAGGAAGTTCCGCACAACCAGCGGCTGCGGCTCTTGATTCGCTTCCCGCACGGCTTTGGTGACGCCGTGCAGTTCACTATCGTACTTCGCCACCTGCGCGCACACTTCCCCCGCTGGGCCATCAGCGTTGCCGTCAAGCCAGGCATCCGCGCGCTCTTCTCTGGTTTGGTCGAAGAGATTCTACTGCTCGACGCTTCTTCCGAAGGTTTCGATCTTGAAAGGACTCTTGCCTGGCACGAGCCCTGTGACTGCTACGCCGACAGCGCCGCCACGAAGGCCGAGAAATGCTTGCGCGAAATCTTCCGCATTGAGCCAGAACAATCGCTTTGCCGCTATCATGTTTGCCCTGACAGTCAGGCAACTCGCGATGCGGCGAGTTTTGCCGAGCGGTTGCACGAACAGTTTCCACACAAACGTGGCTTCGTGCTGGTCCATTACCAAGGCAACTCCGCACGGCGATTCAAGAACATCCCGGAAGAAGTTATCGCAAGCGCATGTCAGATGATTTCCAAGTCAGGGTATATTCCAGTCTTGCTGGACTTTGATCAACGATGTCGCTGGCGTGAGCGCGGTCCAAACGAACTTGTTGTCCTCGACAGCACACATCGGCTGTGGCGCGGACGTGGTATTGGCGATGCCGGAACCATCGCGGCTTTGAGCGATCGTGCGACGCTGTGTCTTGGAATTGATAGTGGGCCAGGCCATGTCTTCGCGGCAGGCCGAACGCCCACGATCATCACATGGACGTGGCATCATCCCCTGCACTACATTCCTCCGGCCAGCCACGTCACGCGCCTGATACCGGCCGATCATCGGCAGTTGTTGCGCGGACCCAACGCCGTCGCTGGCGAAGCGTTCTTCGTTCAGCATTACATCTTCCGCCGCTATCACCGGCTCCAGCTGGCATTGCCAAGGCTGATTGAAGAACGGCTTGGAAAACCTTCCCAGCCAGAACTAGCCATGCATTGCGACTTGTGGATCAGGTCGAATTGCTCTGCCGACAAAGCGGAAGTTGAGCGGGATTATTCGCAGCATGTCGTGCCGCTTAGCCGCCGGCCAAAAGTTGTTGTTGACCTGGCGGCCGGCATTGGCGCTTTTGCCAGCGCACTGCACCAACGTTCGAGCCGCACGAGGATCTGCTGTTGGAGTGAGCTTCCGCAATGTCAGCCAGCACTTCAGGCGAATGTGGGCTCATTCGCGGCGATGCTACCGTCAATCGATGACATATCCGCCGTTTCGGCTGCAATTGAGACGTGGCTGCGGTCACAACCTGCGCCCTTGGACATGCTGCGGTTTGACAGTCTCTCCGCACCATCTTGCCGAATTGCCGAACAAATTCTCGCCAATGTGCCCTGCAAATCGCGAGATCGCATCACAATCATCCGCCTGGATGAAGCGGCGTCATCCAATCTTGCTGACGCGAAAGTTGACTGAAAATCTCACGAACCCACACCCTGGGCGGCGCGTCCCTGTTATGGGTACAATGACACCACGGCTTTCAATGTTATGAAACTTCTCAGCGCCAGTCCGTTGACCAATAGCGACCCGAAGAACCGCAGTTTGCAACGCGCCCTCGCCGCGGCCCAAACCGCGCATGACAATCGCGCGCGAGACATCTTGCTGCTGGACCTGCGCGAGCTGACGCCTGTCTTCGATTATTTCGTACTGGCCACCGGTTCCAGCCGCCGTCAGCTCCACGCCATTAGCGAGGACATTGACGACAAGTTGGAAAAGGAACTTGGCGATCACCGCATGGGCCGGGAAGGCTATGCCGAAAGCCGCTGGATCCTGCTGGACTACGGCGATGTGGTCATTCATCTCTTTGACGATGACACACGCGAATACTACAGCCTGGAGAACCTCTGGGCGGACGCCCCGCGGATTAAGTTTCCGCTGGAAGAATAGCGGTGAATTGGGGTGATGAGTTGGCCACGATCCTCCAATCGAGGTCAAAGAAATGCACACGCGTTGTCCCCGCTGCCGGAATCCGGTCGAACTTGTTGACGACGAAACGCTGGCTGAAGTCAGTTGCCCCTCGTGCGGCAGTAGCTTTTCGCTTGTCGGCACAGGCGACACGTTGGACCATGTCCCAACAACGATTGAGTCGCTGGGGCATTTCACTCTGAGCGACAAGCTTGCCCGCGCCAAAAAAATCCCGTCGAGGAACTTCACCGCTGGGCCTTGAGAAGACGCGCCTTCGGCGATGTTAGCTAGAGAGCTGAACTGCCTTACTGATCTTTGGCAACCGAATCTTCCCAGGCAAAGCCTTTGCTGTACTCGGCGTTGTCGAGTTGCGCGCTGCCCTTCTTGTTGTCGCGCGGCACGTGGGAATCACGCTTGCGAAAGATCAGGCGAATGGGCACTTCGCCGAACTCGAGTTGATCGCGGAACACGCCCAGCAGGTAACGCCGATACGTCGCCTCGAACAGGCTTGGCTCATTGCACATGAAGACAATCGTCGGCGGCTCCACGGCAACTTGCGTGGAGAAGAAGATCTTGCCGCGACGCAGCTGCCGCAACGGCGGAGGGTTGCGTTCTAACGCGGCTTGAACTAGGCGATTGAGTGTGCCGGTTTCAATCCTGGACCGCGCCTGCGAGAACAACATCTGCGCGTGGTTGATCAACTTCTTCACGTTGCGGCCGGTCTGACCGGTGATGAAGGCAATCGGCGCGTGCCACATCTTGGGAAAGACGTCGTGCACGTAGTTGGCGAACTCGCCGGTAACAACTTTGTCCGCCAGCAGATCCCATTTGTTGACGACAAAAATGCACGGCTTGTACTGCTCTTCAATGTACGAGACGAGCTTCTTATCGACTTTGCTGATTTCTTCCGCCGCGTCCAGGAACAACAGCACAACGTCCGCGCGGCGGATGGTGCGTTCCGCGCGTCGCGCGCCGTAGAACTCAACGCTGTTGGCCAGACTCTTCTCGCGTCGCAGCCCTGGCGTATCAATGGCGATAAACTGCTTGCCGTCCATTTCGAAGTGGACGTCAACGCTGTCTCGCGTGGTACCGGCCACTTCACTGACAATCATGCGTTCCGCTTTGGCCAGCGTGTTGACGAAGGTGCTCTTGCCGGTGTTGCGACGGCCGACAATCGCCAGCTTCATCACTGGTTCTTCTTCGCCTTCTTCATTGGGTTCAGGCAAAGCTTCCAGAATCTTATCTAGCAGTACGTGCTTGTTGCGATTGTGCACGGTGCTGGTCGGGATGACTTCGTCGCAGCCGAGTTCATAAACTTCCGCGGCCAGGCGATCGATCTTCTCGGTGTCGGCCTTGTTGGCGACATAGATCACCGGTTGCTTGGCCGAACGCAATCGGTTGGCGACATCGCGATCCAACGCGGTCAGCCCGGTTTGAGCGTCGACAACAAACACCAGCACGTCAGCCGAATCGATGGCCGCGGTGATCTGCCCTTCAACTTCTTTGGTCAGGTTGTCCACATCCTTGATGCCCATTCCGCCGGTATCAACGATGGTGATGTGGCGGTCGCCAACTTCAATGGCGTGCAGCATCCGGTCACGCGTGACGCCGGGCACATCTTCCACAATGGCCAGACGGCGACCGGCCAGCCAGTTGAACAGGCTGGACTTGCCCACGTTGGGGCGACCGACAATGGCAACTTGAGGAAGGGGCATGAAGCGAACGAAAGACTAGAACCGTGAAAACAAGCGGCGTGCGGTTTGGCCGCTGCGCGGTGGCCAGCCGGCTGGATGGCGGGCAACGCGAATCTTCCATCTTACGACAACGATCGGTTGATCGATACTCACCAAGCGGCAACAATCGGCCACTTGCGACCGCAATCCCTTTTCCCCCATTGTACGCATGAGCGACTCCGCTGAATTGCACACTTCTGAACTTCATCGAGCCGAGCTTCATCGTACGGCGATTGCCGCGCTGGAAGCCCTGGGCCTGGCCGGCGTGACACACTTGCCGGCCGTTGATCCGCCAGCTTTGGGAAAATCGACATCTTCCCAGCAAACGTCTTCCCGGCCAGCAGCTGCGAAGACGTCCAAGACCGGTGGTTCGGTTTCGGTGGAAGCCGGGAAGTCTCCGGCCACGGCTGCGAAGGAGCAATCGCTGCTGGGCACCGCGGTAAATGTCCCCAAGCTCAGCCTGGCCGAGGCCACACAAGCGCTCAAGATTCTGGCCGACGAAGTCTCCGCATGTACGGCTTGCGAGGAACTCGCCAGCACCCGGACTCAGACGGTCTTTGGCGTGGGGAACCCGCAGGCACGATTGTGCTTCATGGGTGAAGCACCCGGCGCGGACGAAGACAGGCAGGGGGAACCGTTTGTTGGTCGGGCGGGGCAGTTGCTGACCAAGATCATCGAGGCTTGCACGCTGCGACGCGAGGACGTCTATATCCTCAATACGCTCAAATGCCGGCCGCCGGGCAATCGCAATCCGTCCGAGCAGGAAGCCGCCAACTGCCGCACTTTTCTGGACCGGCAGTTGGAGATCATTCAGCCGGAGTACATTTGTTGCCTGGGGGCGGTTGCCGCCCAGAACCTGCTGGGCACAACGCAATCCATCGGCCGGCTTCGCGGCAAGCTCCACTCGGCCCCGCACGTGACCAGCGCCCAGGTGATGTGCACCTACCACCCCGCGTACCTGCTGCGCAATCCGGCCGCCAAGCGAGATGTGTGGAACGACATGCAGTTCCTGATGGCCGAAATGGGCATCGAACTGCCGCACCGTTAGCCAGAGATTCTGTTGTCGATTGCGAATGATCTGTTATGCGTTTGGTGGCTGTGCGATTCGTTGCCGATCGCTCAGACGGTACATGACTTGCGCCTAAACTCTTTGCGGATGATCCGAGTTCGCAGTCGCGCCGACTATAATGAGATTATGTGCGAGCTTCGTGAAAGCACTTCGGTAAGCGCAAGGAGCTAACAAGATGCCCAAGCTCTTCCTCCCACCCGCCGCTCGATCCTTGGCGGATGGCCAACAGGCCATCACTGCCGAAGGCGAGACTGTGCGCGAGGTGCTGGATGCCGTGGAAGAGCAACACCCAGGTGTGCAAGCCAAATTGATGGATGGCGATCAGGTTCGCGGAGGGCTGGCGATCATTATCGATAACAAACTCTGCCCGCTGGGCTTGGAGACGCGGGTTTCGGAAAAGACCGAGATTCACTTTCTGCCGCCGATTGCCGGTGGATAAGTTAGCGCTTCAGGAACGTACGCATGTCGATGCCTCCCAACATGGCGCCGCATGATCCGGCTTGGGCCGAGGAGTTTCGCGCGGAATCGCAACGCATCAAGCAGACCGCGGGCGACACGTTCGTGACGATTCACCACATCGGCAGCACCTCCATCCCCGGCATTCACGCCAAGCCGATCATCGACATGCTGGGCGAAGTTGCCAGCCTGACCGCGATCGATGCTCAAGAAAGCGCACTGATCGAATTGGGATACGAAGCGTTGGGCGAGTACGGCATCCCCGGTCGTCGCTATTTTCGTAAGGAGAACGCGGACGGAGTGCGCACGCATCATTTGCACGTCTTTGCATCGGGCGATGAAGAACTGACACGCCATTTGGCCTTTCGCGACTATCTCCGCGCACACCCAAAAATCGCCCAGGAGTATTCGGAGCTTAAGTGCCGCCTGATGGATGTTTGTAAGGGCGATATGGAAAAGTACATGGACGGCAAAGATGCGTTCATCAAGGCGATTGACGCCAAGGCGGCAGCATGGCGGAGGTAACGCCCAGACTTTGAGTCGCCTGTGTGGATTCTCGCGGCTCTTGTCTGGCCACACTCGGCAGGCTACGATAATCAGCACATAGGGATTTGCGGCCGCTTGCAGCCTGATCTGCTAAAGAGCCATCGCCACCGGACGACGCCAGCAATTGGCGGACATCCATCGAGGAACTCGCGAGAGCAAACTCGCCACGGTGTGCGATCATCACAGACCAAGCCAGGCATCAACAGGCCGCGACTGACTTCCAAAGTCTCGCGGCCTGATTTCGTTGGTCGGCCGGTCCCTTTGCAAGTTCACAACTTCAGCCGAGGGATTGTCATGGCCACCGTCGAAAGCTCGTCCGCTCACGCTCCCGAATCTTGGGGTCCGTCCACGTTGGCGGTTCACGCCGGCGAGTCTCGCCAGAAAGCGTGCGATTCGCTGACCGATCCGATCTGTTGTACGTCGACGTACACCTTCCCGGATTCGCAGAGCATTATTGACTTCATTGAGCAGGATTTGCCTCGCGAAGAATACGGACGGTACGGCAACCCTAACGAGAAGGTTGTCGAACGCAAGCTGGCCGATCTGGAAGGCGCGGAAGAAGCGTTGCTCTTTTCGTCCGGCATGGCCGCGCTGGTCGGCTTGTTGATGGCCAGGCTTTCGTCCGGCGACGAGATCATCTTCTTTGACGAGTGTTATCACCGCAGCCGGCAGTTCTGCGTGGAGTATCTTTCCCGCTTTGGCGTGACCACCAGGCAGGTTAAAGCCTGCGACTACGCGGCGATGGAAGCGGCCATCACGCCGAACACCAAGCTGCTGGTCAGCGAGTCGCCGACCAATCCGCATCAAAGCGTTGTCGATCTGGAACAGTTCGCCGCGCTCGGCAAGCGGAACAACGCGGAGACGCTAATCGACGCCACGCTCGCTACGCCATACAACCTGCGGCCCATCCCCGCCGGCGTGGATTATGTGCTGCATTCGGCCACCAAGTATCTCGGCGGACATAATGATCTGCTGGCCGGAGTCATCGCCGGAAGCCAGGCAGCTTTGGAGCCTGTCCGCAAGTTGCGTGGCATCACCGGCGCGATCAACTCTCCGCAGAACATTTATCTGCTGCAGCGAGGACTGAAGACGCTCGCACTACGGATGGAACGTCACAACGAGAACGGCCTGGCCATCGCCCGTTTCCTGGAAGATCATCCGCGTGTCGAGAAAGTCTATTACCCGGGCTTGGAGTCGCATGCTTACTACGAAGTCGCCAAACAAACCATGCGAGGCTTTGGCGGTCTGGTCACATTCCTGGTGAAGGACGCCAGCTGGCGAGAAACGGCCGATGTTGTTGATGCCCTGCGGATTCCCCGCATTGCGCCCAGCCTGGGCGGTGTGGAATCCCTCGTCGAACAACCGCTCCTGATGAGTTATTATCAACTCACGCCCGAGCAGCGGAAAGCGTTCGGCATTCCGGACAACATGATCCGCCTCGCCTGCGGCATCGAAGGTACGGAAGACCTGATCGCTGACTTCAAGCAGGCGTTAGAAAAGTAGCCTTGGCATTTTTCTTGCCCACATTTGTGTCAGCATCACCACAGCAACCCAGTGCGGACAGCGCTTCGCCATCGGCGATTCCGCTGGCGAATATGCATGATGCCGAACTCACGCGGCTTGCCAAGCGCAACCGTGTCGAGCAGGCCATGCACGACATCGGCTGTTTGATCGGTGTATCGTTTGGCGTTGTGTTCTGTTGGGCAGCTTTGTTGATGCTACCTCTGGGGCCATCGCACGCGGCTTCGTTCTTCCGCATCACCGCGGCAATCGCGGCCTTCCTGCTGGCACCCATCGCGGGCAAAATCGCCTTCGGGTACCTGGCTAACCTGCGCGGGCATGCTTATCGCACGGAACTCGCCCGACGCTATGGCCAACTGCCTTGGAAAGTGCAACTGCAACTCACTCAGCAATCAATGCTGCCTGGTGAAGCGGCCGTTTTGATTGACGTCTCACCGGAGACCGCCAGGTCGTCAGGGCAACACGGCGAACTCCGCATCAAGCAAGATGCTGGCAACGTGCGAATTGTCACCGGCGACGACTTCGATTTTGGTCACGGTGTTGACCCAGGCAGCCATTTTGAAGTTCACTCGCGCGAGCTTTCAGCAGAAGGGGTCGCCAGGCTTCGCGACGCATGGAAAGCGGCCCAATCCAACAAGCCGCGCAACTTGCCGTTGTCTGATGAAATCCTCAGTGAGAAGACGCAGGTGGCGGTGATTCCCGCCTCCGGCAAGATTCATGCCTGGGCCGCCGCCAATGCGGAATCCATTATCAAGAAGGTTGGCGATTCGACCTGGCAAGAGTTCCTTCGGCAGGCGTTGGAAGTCATCGACAGCCAAACACCGTTGCCCAAACCGTGATGGTTGCGTGAGCACGGCGCCTCATTCAACAACATATTCCCGGATTGGCGAGACGCATGAGCCGACCCATACGTTATGTTCCTGAGTCTCGTTATCGCGCGGAATTGAAAACACGGCTCTCATTCGCAGCGTCTTGTGTGGCTCTCCGTTTTCATCAAACAGCGCGGCATTGTCCCAAGTCTCACTGTCGAAAAGCTTGACCGTGCGAATGGCGTGGTCGCCCTCTTCGATTCGCATCCAGTCCGGGTAGTTTTTGGTCCATGCACGCATGTGCTTGTTGATTGTGGCGACCGGCGCGCCTGATTCATCCACAATCTCAAAGGTGAGGTTGAAGTAACCCCAGGAGCACCACTCTCGCCACAGCGCGACCGGGGCGGCGCCCTCGTTTGTGATCACCACATGGAATTCTCCGTCTTTGCCGATGGAGCGTTTGCCGTAGTGCTCCGGGACTGCGATTGAGACCCGCACGGATTGGGCTATCGAATCGGGCGAAGCCTCGCGAACATCGGCCGAAGTGAGAGCAACACAAGCGACGAGAATCGGGCTGGCGACAAACTGCAGCATTTGAGATTCCTCAACCACGATGACATAAACGATGACTTAACTGTGCAAGATGACATGCCAAGGAAGCTGACAAGCCACCTCAAGCGAAGGTCCAAATAGGACGCGAGTAACTTCGCTTTGGTTCCAAACTCGGACTCTTTGAGATACAGCGGCTGGAATACGGCACCGTTCCCGCGGCAAACGCGCATTTTTGCAAACTACGCAACGACAAACTATATTTTGGCGGACGCAACGCCCCTTCCAGCTAGTCCTGCGCTACGCGGGATTCCCACCTTTTGAATTCAAAATTCCGCCATGAATCAAACATCGCAATCGCGCCGCCGTTTCCTGAAGACGTCCGCTACGCTCGCTGCCGGCTCGGCGATTACACCTTATTGGTTCAGCGAAGCCCAGGCAGCCGAACGCTACCAGACACCCAATGATCGCCCAGTCTTGGGTGCGATCGGTGTGGGCGGACGCGGGACAGGCATCGCCAATCAGGCGACGCGGTTTGGAGACATGGTGGCCGTTTGTGATGTCGACAGCAGGCACGCGGAACGCGGCAAAGAACAATTGAGCCAAGGCAAAGCAGAAATCTACAGCGATTATCAGGCTCTGCTTGACCGCAACGACATTGATGCGGTGACGATTGGCACGCCGGACCACTGGCATACCAAGATCGCAATCGCGGCCCTGCAGGCCGGCAAAGATGTCTACTGCGAGAAGCCGTTGACGTTGACCATTGAGGAAGGCAAACAACTCCGCCAGGTTCTGGAAGGCACGGACAGAATCTTCCAAGTCGGCACACAGCAGCGAAGCGAATTTGGCAAGATGTTCCTGAAGGCGGTGGCCATTTGCCATGCCGGACGATTGGGCACCATTCGCAAAGTCACCTGTGCGATTGGCGGCTCGCCTTCCGGTGGCCCGTTTGAAGAACAAGATCCGCCAGCGGAACTGGATTGGGAAAAGTGGCTGGGCCAGACGCCGTTGGTTCCGTACATCCCGCAACGCTGCCACGGCAACTTCCGTTGGTGGTATGAATACTCCGGCGGCAAGATGACTGATTGGGGCGCGCACCATGTGGACATCGCCCATTGGGCCATGGGCATGAGTGAAACCGGGCCGGTCAAGATCTCCGGCACGGCCGAACATCCCAACGTTACCAACGGCTACAACACGGCCACCCAGTTCAACGTCAATTGCAAATTCGCCAACGGGGCGGAGATTGTCATCGTCCATACTGCCGCGCCCGATTTTGACAACGGTGTGATGATCGAAGGAGACAACGGGCGTATCTTCGTCAATCGCGGCCGGCTGACGGGAAGTGCCGTCGAAGCTCTGGAAGACAATCCTCTGCCGGAAGATGCCCTGACCAAACTCTTCAAAGGCCGTCAGCCGACAGGCCATATGCAGAACTTCTTTGACTGCGTTAAGGCCAGAACACAGCCTGTCTCTGATGTGCCTTCGCATGTGCGCGCTTTGACGACCTGCCATCTGGCGAATATCTGCATTCGCTTGGGTCGTGATCTCAACTGGGATCCGGAGTCCGAGCAAATCACCGGCGATGAGGAAGCCCGAGGCTGGCAAGCTCGTGAGCAGCGCGCCGGTTATGAGATTGAGGTGTAGTCTGCAATCAAGTTGCGCAATTGCTGCGTGAGATTGCGGCCGGATACACCGCCGCTAGTTCACAACATCTAATTCACCACGGCAAGAATGAAGCCATCGTGGCCTTTTGCGCCCACGGTTTGAAACACCGTGGCAGCAGCGCGATCGTCGTTCGCCAGATGCTCAGTCAGCCGTTGCACTCCTTGCACACTGGGGTCATCGCTGGTTTCATCCAGGATGGCGCCTTCGCGGACGACATTGTCCACGATGACAATCGCCCCAGGTCGGGAAAGCTTCACGCTCCAATCAAAGTAGGCCGGGATATTGACCTTGTCCGCGTCAATGAACGTGAGATCGAACGGTCCCACGCCGTCATCTTCAAGCTGCGGAAGTGTCTCCAGCGCGGGACCTTCACGCAACTCAATCAGATCGCTGAGTCCCGTGAGTGCGAAATTCGATCGAGCGACTTCAGCATGTTTTGCGTCAGCCTCCAAGGTGACAATCTTCCCATCCGCCGGCATTCCCTGCGCCATCCAGACGGTGCTGTAGCCGGCCAGTGTGCCAATTTCCAGAATACGCTTCGCGCGCTGTATGCGCACCAACAATTGCAGGAACTTCCCCTGGCAGGCTGAAACGTGGATCTCCGGCAACCCGGCGGTAGCGCTGCGATCCAGAATCTGATCAAAGATCTCGTCACGCTTGTGAAGCCGCCCCGAGAAGTATTCGTCCACCGCTGACCATAGTTCCTGAGCCATGTTGCAAAAGCGCGCTGCGAGTTTCTCGAACTTAGTTTGAGGTCGGATTTACGAAGTGGTTTCGTCTTCGGCGTTGACCAGCGCGGCAACCACATCAAGCGACGTGAGAATGCCGACAAGTTGCCCTGTGGGATCGGTAACGGGCAGCCGATGAATGTGCCCGTCGCACATCATTCGCGCGGCATCCAACAAGGACGTGCCGGGGGCAACAGTGCGAGCGCCGCGTGTCATCAAATGCCCCACGGCTTCGTTGACCGGCGGACTCCATGGCGCGTCGGCGCTATCGCTTCCTTGCCGCCGCATGAAATCGACGGAAGTAATCATGCCAACGCAAATGCCGTTTGCATCAACAACGGGAGCGCCTGGTATGCCCTTTTTACAGAGACTCTCGGCGACTTCGGCCAGAAGCTGATCTTCGCGAACGGTGACCACATTCTTGGCCATCACGTCACCAACCAACAGATTGCGGAGCCGTTCTTCCATGGCTCCCAGTCCGCCTGTGTGTCTGCTCATCGCATCCGCCAATTGCTTGGTTATTTCTTCTCCGGCGCTTTGGCGCGCGGATCGCGCAAGGTTAATACCGGACACTTGGCCTCGCGGATGATTGCCTCCGCGACGCTTCCCATCAAGAGCCGCAACACGCCTGTCCGCCCGTGAGTGCTGAGAACAATCAAGTCGGCACCTTGTTCCTCGGCAAAATTCGTCACCGCGTCCGCCGGCTCGCCAGCCAGCAAATGGTGTTCAAATTTCACATCAGCATCGGCGGGCACAACCTTTTGCAGCATGGCCTTCAGGCTTGTACGATCCGGTTCAAACGCACCGTAGTACATCTCGCCCACGCCATAGGCAACCGGATGTTCTTCCACATGCACAATCAACAGCTTGGCGCCATTGCCGCTGGCCAACGCAGACGCATATGCCAAACCGGCATCGCTGCACGTGGAAAAGTCCGTCGGAAAAACTATGGTTTTGATTTCCACGGTAACCTCCTTAGAACCGCAATTTCTACAACCGGCGAGTTCCCGTAACTTACCGCATTCTCGCGATTCGAGATAGCAGCAGCGCGCCCTGGATCACATCAATCGCACGCCCTTTCGGTTGCAAGGTGGGCTTTCTCCAGGGATTATGAAGCTGTCGAACTTGTTCCCCCAATGACGCGCGCATCTTGCTGTGATCCTGATCCTCGATAACTACGACAGCTTTACTTACAACCTTGTCCAACGCTTGGGCGAGCTTGATCCAGGCATTGACCTCAAAGTGGTGCGAAACGACGAGGTCACTGTTGAGGAACTCGTTGCGCTTAAGCCAGAGCGGATCATCATTTCGCCTGGCCCTTGCACACCCGCCGAGGCCGGGATTTCCGTGGAATGTGTGGAGCGTTTTTGCGGCAAAGTTCCCTTGTTGGGAGTTTGCCTGGGACATCAATCCATTGGTCAGGCATTTGGAGCGAAGATTGTCCGCGCGGCCAATTTGATGCACGGCAAGACCGACCAAATTCACCATGATGGCAGTGACTTGTTTGCAGGCCTGGAGTCTCCGTTCATTGCCACGCGCTATCACAGTTTGATCATTGATCCAGACACCTTGTCCGATGATTTCGAGATCTCCGCCTGGACGGAGAATTCTAATATCGGCCGGGAGATCATGGCTGTACGGCACCGCAGCATGCCGCTGTGGGGATTGCAGTTTCACCCTGAGAGTTTCTTGACTGAACGCGGTCCCGATATTTTGCGGAACTTTCTTTCCGCGTGATGCCAAACTTAGCGCGACCTAAGAAGCCCACTGACGGTGCAGCGTCTTTTAACATTCGGCCGGCGATCTGCGGTTGCGCAAATAGAAATGACCCAGCGCAATTGCGAGTGCATCCGCAACATCGGCGGGCTCCGGCAATTCCGCAAGCGATAGCTCCCGCTGCACGGCCAGTTGCACTTGAGACTTGGATGCGCGACCGCTCCCGGTGAGCAACTTCTTCACGCGTGTGGCCGCATAGCTGATAACCGGGATCTCGGCTTCCGCCGCGGCCAGACAGATCACACCTCGCGCGTGCCCCATCAGAATGGAAGTTCGCGGCCGCTCATAATGCGAATAAAGTTCTTCCAGCGCCATCGCTTGAGGTGCTAACGACGCGATCACATCTTTGATGCCGCGATGAATGGTGGCGACGCGCTCGGCCAACTCATGCTTCGAACTCCCGCCGCGAATCACGCCGGCCTCAACGACGCCTGGCCGCTGACACGGCCCTTGCGATTCCAGGATGGCATAGCCGGTGATGTTCAAACCGGGATCAATGCCAAGAATCCGGATGTTGGAATCAAGATTGGGCATGCTTCATCCGTGACTGTGGTGACTAGAGCGCGCCATCGCCCTGGCCGCCATCGCTCTGCTTGTCATCATCTTTCTTATCGGCATCTTGCTTGTCGTCGCCGCCGCCAAGGTAAGCTTCGGTCGCCATCTTGATATACTCCGCCAACGGTTGAAGTCCGACCTCAGCGCGACGTTCGTCGACATGCTCCTCATCTTCAATGGGCTGCGGAACCATCTTGCCGTCCTGTTGGGTCAACTGTGTGCCATAGAGTTGTGGCTTGCCCTCCGCCCGCAGCACACGATCCGTGAGATAGGCGATGTCTTTGCCGGCGACTTCACCCTTGGGTTCGGCCTTCATGAGCTCAAGGCACTTCTTCTGAAAGTCCTTATTGCGATCCGCGTGTTGCACGAGCAGCCAAGCAGAGTGCGCGCCGTCTTCGCCGACTTCCGTCTTGCCCGGCCAGCCATGTTCATCGACGACGCCTGATAACCAAGCCGTGTTGTCTTCATCGATCTTCGTCAGCTTCTGAATAAGCTCTGAACTCGGCTGGGCTGCTTGGCCACTGGCAGCATTGCTTTGCATCTCCTCGATTAATTCTCGGCGAGCCTCTTGATCGACTTTGACGCGCTCAAGCAACTCCGTCCGCAACTCGGGCATCGTTGGTTCTTCAACCTTGGCTTCGTCTTGCGTGGTTGTTTGTGCCGAAGCGTGGCCACTGCTGCAGGCACAGCAACACGCAAAGCTCAGAACGCACAGGAAGAAGAGATGTTGATAGGCAATCTTCATGACCAGATGCTCGTGCGGAAGGAGATTTTCAATGAGGCGACTCGACCGCTTATACCCAGCAACACTGGTCAGTGTTGCGCGGAATCTTGCTGGCTGAAGATTTTCTCTCGCCCGAGGGCTATGCAATCGGGTTGATCACCAATCCGGACAGCAACTTAGGATAAAAGTACGTGCTCTTGGCCGGCATCCGTTCGACGCGTTCCGAAATCTCGCGGATATCATCCAACGACGGCGGCATCACCAGCGCTGCCAGCTGATAGTCGTTCGCGCTGTCGAGCTCTTCGATGACTTCATCCACCTGGTGAACATAGCCAGGCTTAGGAAGTTCTTTCACGCCCAGCAGCGTTTCCACCAGCAAACGATGCAGCAGACTGACGCCCAAGCCTTGCCATTCCGCGCAGTGTTCGCCAGCGATGGACTTCATTCGCTCTCGACCGGCATCTGTCACGGTCGCGATTGTCCAGCGCTCGTCCTTGGTGGTGAACAAACCGAGCATGCCCTGTTCGCCGGCAGTTTCCATCTCGCTCCAGACGCGCTGGCCGAGGTCCGTTCCTTCACCGGCAACACGCGTTGAAAAGCATTCGCCCAGCGTCTTGGCCAGGTCATCGCTATCCATCTCAGGCAAGCCGCGGAACAAGCGATGCGTGGGGAAGACGACCATGCCGGGATCTTCCATGGCCACGCACATCATCAAAACATAATTGGCCGGATGCTCTGGCGTGAGTTCGCCGGCATCGGCCAATCCTTGGCGATAGTTGCAGGCCGTCTCATAGCGATGGTGACCGTCCGCGATGAACATCGGCTTGTCCGCCATGGCGGCAGTGACCTTGCCGATCACATCGAGATCCGTGACCGGCCAAAGCTTGTGGACAACGCCCAAGTGGTCCGTCGCTTCCACGCCGACGGAGTTGCCAACGGCCGTTTCCAGGTGTTGTTGAGCTTCGTTGCTTGCATCCGGATAGATGCCAAAGATCTGGCTGAGGTTGGCCTGGCAAGCGGTTGTGAGTTTCAGGCGATCAGCCTTGGGCCCGGACATCGTTTCTTCGTGCGGATAAATCTGCCCTTCACCAAAAGGTTCCAACCTAACGCGGCCCATGAAACCGCGGCGGGTGTAGCTCTGTCCGCCGAACTCAAACTCCTGATGATAGACATACAGGGCCGGATCGGATTCGGTAAACATCACGCCTTGGCGTTGCCAGTCCTTGAAGAACTTGGCCGCACGCTGATAGCGATTGCTGTTGTCGTCGTCGCCAGGCTCTTCACGGTTGAGGATCAGCCGCACAACGTTGGCCGGATGCTTCTCATACAATTCCTTTTGCATCTCAGGCGAGATCACGTCATACGGCGGCGCGACCACATCCGCCAGGTTGCCGACGTGTCCAAGGTCGTAACGAATCCCGCGAAAAGCTTGCACTACGGCCATTGTTCAATCACTTCAAAAAACGATGAGAGGAGCACAAATGTGCCAACGGTCCGAACAATCAAATCCGCCGGAATCTTACTCAAGATGTTGGCGCTTTGCCATCGGCCGCGGGAAGCCTCGGTTTGGTTCGGTCTTAATTCATGGTTCACGCCGGCAGCATTCTCTTTTGGCCAACGCATGATCTGAAACGTTTAGTCGCGACAGAGTTCCGGGGCTTTCCCTACGGTCCAATCCCGGCCTGGTCGCCTGAAATGGCGTAAAACCCCGGCTAATCTTCCGTTTTGTGCAGGATTGATCTCCGTGCGAAACTTTTTCTCGCGCGTTGGAAACCTTTTCGGATGCGTCCGAAACTTTTTTCTGTGCGTTCGAAAACTTTCCCCGCGCGGTGGGAACTTTCTCGCAGGCATCGGGAACTTTTGCGTTCGCGTCGCATTGCGCTCCCCGCCGCGGACTGCTCCGCCTGATTGAGGGCTGCAAGTGGTCGGTTCTTTGTGCGATGGCCATCGTTACTCTTTGGTACTCGCTTTTGTGTTCTTGTGCTGGGACTGTTGGTGGCGTGCAAAAACGCGCCACTCGCCATTCACCACGACGCAACGCTTACGGTGAAATGCAATCGAAGCGCGCGATCGCTGCCCTGGAACTGTAATGTCTTGAGTTGGATCGCCGAGGACTTGCCGTCATTACGCAATTCCCCCTCTATCTATAAATAAGGGCGCAGCCGGTTGAGATTTGCAGGCTGCGAAAAATTTTTCCACAAAAAGTTCGCACTGGGCTGCGAGCCGCTCGCTTGTCTGGCGGTTTCCACGGCACCAGAAATGACAGCACGTCAGCAAGCGGCTGATTCGGCGATGAGTGTTAAGCTGCAGGCTGGGAATCGGCGGCAATACTTTCGCACAATAACAATCCGCTGACTAAACCAAATCCAACGCCCAGCAAGTGCGAAACCGACCGATTTGAACGCAAATGGCGAGGGGGTTTGCTAAGACGTTGCTGCCTTGATGTTGTTCGGTTGAATTCGTAGCGACTTCGCCGCCGAGTCGGGCGTTCGATTTGCAGCCGATGCCGTCGGCTTCCATTCCCGGCTGGACTGTTGGCGAAAACCGGTCAGCCGCAGTGTTTGGTCCTCTTCAATGTGCAGCGTGCTGAATCCGTTGTTCTCCGCACCGCTCCCTTCCACCATGGCGACCAGTGTGCAGTACGGGATGCCGCCGTGCTCTTTGAGGTCATTCTTGTGGCTATGCCCTTGGAAAACAGCGCGCACGGCCGGCTGTCCGTCGAGCTTGGCCGATTCCAGAATTTGACGGACGGCCGCGGCATTCTTCACGCCGTAATGGTTGTCCACGTCCAATCGCTGATGCGCGAATACGATGGTCGGCGCTTCGGCAGCCTCTAAATCTGCTCGCAGCCAATCGAGTTGCTCCTGCGGAATGAAGGTATCCGTCCACTCGAAGTTCTTACGGCCATACGCGACTCCATCCGAGCGGAAACAAGCATCCAAAACGACGAAGTGCCAGCCTTCGGCATCCCACGAAAGGTGCGATTGTTCCTGACCGACGCCGCTGAGGAATTCGTCCTTGGTCAGCGTATGCACGCAATGGTTTCCCAGCACAAAGTGTTTCTCGCCGGGGAGTTGGTCGATGGCCGAATGGACCGTCTCAAGATAGGCCAACTCGGTGTCCACATCGTCAGCCGCGTCAATCAGATCGCCCAACTCGACAATGAACTGCGGATCATCTTCCGCAAACTGGCTGGCCGCTTCCTCCAGCTTGGTGAGTGTTTCTCGATAGTGCCGAGACCCGGCCGCCGGCTTGTCCGCATGATGCAAATCCGTGATCAGGCCGAGTTTGAGTTTGGAATCGGTCTCTTGCGGATCTTGCAGCTTGCGCGTGCATAGCTCCGTCAGCCTGGCGGATGTCAAAGCCGGAGCGGCCAGCAACAAGGTGCTCCCTTGGAGAAAAGCTCGGCGGGAGAGTTGCTGCACGGTTGGTGATGTCTGATTCATGCTTCCGTCTTGTGCTCAGATGTATCTGACTTCGCGTTCGTTTCTTCCAGCAGCGTAAACCGCAGCCGGAAGACTTTGTACTCCTGCTCGATCTCTTCGACGTACAAAGATTGCAACTCCACCAGCAAATCGGCCAGCGAATCAAAACCATCAGCCACGGCATCGGCTTCGGTCAGATCATCAAGCTGAATCTCTTCGACGCTCTCCACGCGAATGTAGCCCACGCCGGGAATGTAACTTCGCTGACCGCTCCGCATGCGGCGATACGGCCAGAGCCGAATGGTCTGCGTCTTGGTGCCGGCCCTGATCGCGGCGAGATACTTCTTCTTGAAGAGCAACATGGCAGCCCGCTTGGAGGAGGAATTTCGGCCCTTCATTGTAGGCGGTTTGCGTTGGGAATGGCGCGCTTCAATCAGGCGAGAATTCCGCCGTTTAGGGCTTGCCAAATGGTCGGCGATCGCGCCGCAATCTCGAAGCTGAAAAACGTGGGTTTCGCCCCGTATTTTGCGAGGTTTTCTGCCACGCAAGCCGCTTCCGCGAAATGCGAAAATCGGGTAGAATTCAGGCTCTTCCAAGATGCCCAAAATCGCGCTTTTTTCGCCTCCTTTTCCAGGCATTCGCGCGGGGCTTTGACTGCTCCAAGGAAAGGTCGCTCACTTGTCTAACGACCCCAGTGACCCCGGCGGAACGGACCTTCCGCCTGAGGGGGAAGCTGCCGGCTCTGGCGGCGGAAACGGTAACGGAGATTCGCGGTTGCGCGAACTCTCCATTGAGGATGAACTGCGTGACAGTTACCTGACGTACGCCATGAGCGTGATCGTCAGTCGCGCGCTGCCGGACGTTCGTGATGGGCTTAAGCCTTCGCAACGCCGCATCCTGGTGGCGATGAATGACCTCAATCTTTCGCCAGGTGCCAGCCGTGTCAAATGCGCCAAGATCTCTGGCGATACCAGCGGTAACTACCACCCTCACGGTGAAAGCGTCATCTATCCCACGCTCGTCCGCATGGCCCAGGATTGGAACATGCGCTACGTGCTGGTCGACAAGCAGGGAAACTTCGGCTCCATCGCCGGACTGCCTCCAGCTGCCATGCGATATACCGAAGCGCGGCTCTCGCAGTATGCCGCGCTGTTGCTGGATGACCTCAAGCTTGATACGGTCGACTTCCTGCCGACCTACGATGAACGACGCACCGAGCCGGTGGTGCTGCCGTCCAAGTTGCCCAACCTGCTGGTCAACGGAGCCAACGGCATCGCGGTTGGTATGGCCACGTCCATCCCGCCGCACAACCTGGGCGAAGTCTGCGACGCGCTCGTCCGCCTGATCGATGAGCCAGGCACGTCCATCGATGAGTTGATGGAAATCATCCCTGGTCCGGACTTCCCCACCGGTGGCGAAATCCAAGGCGTCTCTGGAATTCGCCGCGGCTATTACACCGGCCGCAGCACGCTGGTCCTGCGAGCCCGCGCGGAGATTGAAGAGTACAAGAAAGATCGCTTCCGCATTGTCGTCACGGAGATCCCTTATCAACAAGTTCGTGATCGCGTGATCGAAAAGATCGCCGCGCTGGCGAACATGGACAAGATCAAAGGCATCTCCGCCGTCCATGACTACAGCGATCTCAAGCAGCCGGTGCGGATCGTTATCGAGCTGAAGACCAAGACGGACCCGCACGTGGTCCTCAATCAGCTCTATCAGTATTCGCCGCTGCAAGACACCATCTCTATCATCTTGCTGGCGTTGGTGGACGGTAAGCCGCGAACGCTCAATCTCAAGGAACTGCTAGAAGAGTTCCTGCGGCATCGCGTCACGGTCATTCGTCGCCGGACGGAGCACCTGCTGGCCAAAGCCAGAGCCCGGCGGCATACGGTGGAAGGCTTGTTGCTGGCCTTCGCCAATATTGACGAAGTCATTCAAACCATCCGCACCTCCAAGACTCAGGCGGAAGCCAAAGAGCGCTTGATGGGCATTGAGGCGCCCGCCTCAATGCTGCGCGCCGCGCTGGGCGATGAAGGTTTCCAAGAGTTCCAACAGGAACGCGGCGATTCCGATACGTACTCGCTCACGCCGGTTCAGGCGGACGCCATCCTAAGGATGACGCTCGGGCACCTCGTCAATCTGGAGCAAGAAAAGCTAGGCGACGAGTTCAACGCCCTGCTGAAAGAGATTGCCGAGTACGTGCGCATCCTTTCGGACGAGGCCAACATCTTGGCCATCATTCGTGAGGACTGCGTCGAACTCAAACGCAAACATGGTGATAAGCGTCGCACGGAGATCTCCGGCGAAGAATACGGCGCGATCGATCTCGAAGAGTTGATTGCCGAAGAAACGATGGTCGTCACGCTCAGCCACTCCGGCTACATCAAGCGAACGCCGGCGAGTCAATACCGCGCACAACGCCGCGGTGGCAAGGGTCTCATCGGTGCTCGCACGGACGAAGAAGACCCCATCGAACACTTGTTCGTCGCCAGTACGCACGCGTATTTGCTGTTCTTCACCACGTTCGGCAAAGTTCACTGGCAAAAAGTCTATGACCTGCCGGCCTTGGCCCGGGATTCCCGTGGCCGTGCCCTGGTCAACTTGCTCAACCTGGCAGAGGGGGAACAGATTGCCGATTGCCGCGCTGTCCGCGAGTTTACGCCGGATACGTTCCTGATGATGGCCACTCGCAATGGCTTGGTGAAGAAGACCGAGCTCAAAGCCTACAGCCGTCCCATGAAGGGTGGCATCATCGCCATTAAACTCAAGGAAGGTGATGAACTCGTCGATGTGGCCGTGGTCAACGCCGGAGACGAGATTGTGCTCTCCACCGCGCACGGCATGGCCATTCGCTTTAACGAAGCCGACGCTCGACCGATGGGCCGCAACACCAGCGGCGTCAAAGGAGTCAGACTCTCCAAAGGGGATCACCTCGTCGGAATGGTGGTTGCCGATGAAGAAGCCACCTTGCTCACCGCGTGTGCCAACGGTTATGGCAAGCGAACACCGTTTGGTCCCAGCACCTTGCAAGAAGCTGACGAAGCTGGCGATGCGGAAAATGGCGACAATGGCAATGGCGAAGATGAAACCTCGTCCAGCCAGCGGTACCGTACGCAAGGTCGCGGCGGCAAAGGCGTGCGTGACATCAAGACGACGGATCGCAACGGTCCGGTCGTGAGTGTCGTCGCAGTCCAGGACGATGACGAAGTCATGATGATCTCCGGCCGCGGCAAGATTCAGCGGATCGCGGTGTCCGATATCAGCGTCATCGGCCGCAACACGCAAGGTGTTCGCATCATGGGCTTGGACGAAGAGGACACGCTCACGGCGGTTGTCCGTGTTCCGCGCGATGAGAATGCTGACACGGAAAATGCTGACTCTGGCGAAGCCGTAAACGCAGGCGACCCCAAGGCCGCTCCAGCCAAATCGGAAGACGGGGCATCCGCCGAGGAAAGCTCGGAGTCGAACGAAGACTCCGGCAGCGATGACGCACAAGCTGGCGAGAACGAGGAATAGCAAGCGGGAACATGCCCACTGCACTCATCACCGGAATCACAGGGCAAGACGGGGCTTACCTCGCTGAGTACCTGCTTGCGCACGGTTATGACGTGCATGGGATGGTCCGCC
>CALJLD010000086.1 GCA_937982665.1 uncultured Planctomycetales bacterium | reverse complement strand
GAATGGGCAGCGCGCGAGCCGGATCGCGCCGCGGTGATCGCCTATCATCGACAAGCGACATCGCCGGATTCCGCAAGGTCGTACAGCTTTCAGCAACTTGATGATGACAGTTCCGCGGTGGCGTTGGGGTTGCGATCCATTGGGGCAAAGCCAGCGACGCGATTGGCGATGGCGGTGCCAGTCGGCTTTGATTTCATCTCGCTGGTGTTTGCCTGCTTCAAAGCGGGCATTGTGCCGATCATGATTGATCCTGGCATGGGGCGGAAGAACCTGATCGGTTGTTTGGCGGAAGCCCAGCCGGAGGGTTTTCTCGCCATTCCTAAAGCGCACGCGATCCGCACGATCCTTCGCCACAAGTTCCCGCAGGCGAAGCTGAACGTCACGGTTGGCCGCAAGCTGTTTTGGGGAGGTAGCACGCTAGGGCAACTTCGCGAGCAGTTCTTGCCTGAAGTTCAGCGGGATCGCGCTGCAGTGCGTGACCAACTTTGCCAATCGGAACCCAATGACCCGGCGGCAATCATCTTTACTTCCGGCGGGACAGGCGTTCCCAAAGGGGTTTACTATCGACACGGCAACTTTGCCGGGCAGGTGCGGCAAATCCAGGAGCGATATGGTATCGAACCCGGCGGCACGGACGTCGCCTGCTTTCCGCTGTTCGCGCTGTTCAACGCCGGCATGGGCGCCACCACGGTGCTGCCTGACATGAATTTTTCGCAGCCGGCGAAAGCAAGTCCGCAGCATCTTGTTGAACTCATTGAGAAGCATAAAGCCAATCAGGCGTTTGCTTCACCGGCCGTTTGGCGAAACGTGGGCAAGCATTGCGCGAAGCACAACATCAAGCTGCCAACGCTCAAGCGCGTGCTGGCGGCCGGCGCTCCGGTTTCTCCGGATGTGTTGCAGGCGATGAAGAATTGTCTGCCCGATGATGGTGACATACACACACCCTATGGCGCGACCGAAGCACTGCCGGTTGCGACGAACTCCGCCACGGTTGTGTTGGGCGAGACCGTCCGCGCCACGCGCGCCGGCAAGGGCACTTGCGTGGGCAACAGGTTCAGCGGGATTGAGTGGAAGGTCGTGGAGATAGTTGATGGCCCCATTGGCACAATCAACGAAGCGAAGGAAGTTCCGGCGGGAACAATTGGCGAATTGATCGTTCAGGGGGAGGTCGTCACGCAAAGTTATTTCAATCGCCCGCAAGCCACGGCCGCGGCCAAGATTGCTGACGGCGATACTTTCTGGCATCGCATGGGTGATACGGGTTACCTGGACGAGCAAGACCGCTTTTGGTTTTGCGGACGTGTGGCGCATCGGGTGCTATCCGCAAACGGCCCGATGTTCACAATCCCATGCGAAGCACTGTTCAACAATCATCCCGCCGTGTTCCGCAGCGCGCTGGTGGGCGTGGGCAAGCCTGGTCAGCAGGTTCCGGTGATTGTGATCGAACTGGAAGAGGAGTCGCAGCGCGACGGCAAAACGAATTGGGACGACATTCGTAAAGAACTGGCAGAGATCGCGGCGGCTGACCCATTGGCCCAAGAGATTCAACACATCTTGCCGCATCCCAGTTTGCCAGTCGATATCCGCCACAACGTGAAGATCTTTCGCGAGCAATTGTCGGTTTGGGCCACGAAGCGGATCGGCACATCGTGAGAAGGCGGCTATTCCGATTCGGAAGTGTATGAATCGGTACAATATGCCTCGCTGTCGTTGTATAACTTGCCAACCGTGAATTAGCGATTTCCAACATGCTCAACCTTGGAGCGTTTTCTATGCGTCGATGTTCGAACTCCCCAAGAAGAAACCAGCACGGCGTTTTGCTCGCGCTGCTTGTGCTTAGCGTGATCGCGAGTGCGGCGTCGCCCAGCTCAGCGCAAGCTCAAGCGAATGACCTGGCTGATGCGATCAAAGCCGTGCTCTCCGTCAAGACCGATGGCTCAGGAAGCGCCGCCGCGGCCGTGGCCTTTCCCGTGTTGGCAAACGCAACGCCCGATCAACTGCCGACCTTGCTGGCCGCTTTGGATGACGCCAACCCCTTGGCGGCGAACTGGATCTACGGCTCCATCGATGCGATCGTCGGGCGGGCGGAACGCGCTGGCGATTCCCTTTCGGCTGAGCAGATGCACGCTTTCGCCAGCGATCCCAGCCATTCGCCCCGCGCCCGCGAAAGGGCCTACATGCTGTTGCAGAAGACAGACGCTGGAATGGCCGAAACGATGGTCGCGGGATTCTTGTATGATCCCAGCCCGATCTTTCGCCGCCAAGGCGTGGCGAACTTGATCGAAGAAGCCAACGAACTTGCCGAAGGCGGACAAGAAGACCAAGCCCAAGAGCTTTATGAGCGCGCTTACAACTCGGCACTGGATGAAGATCAGGTGAATGATGTGGCCAAGAAACTGGTCGACGCGGGCAAGGAAGTCGACCTGCCCCGCAAGTTTGGTTACCTCACGCACTGGCGGCTGATCGGCCCTTTCGATAATCCCGAAAACGGCGCGTTTGACAAAGCCTATCCGCCGGAAGAACTCACGCTGGACAATTACAACGGCGAGAATGGAATTCACTCGGACGTAACCTTTGAAGGCAAGCTTGGCGAGGTGAGCTGGAAGGACTTTGCCACCGGCGAAGACAATGGCGAGGTCAACCTCAACGTTGCTCTCGCGGAAGAGCCGGCAGCCATCGGTTATGGCGCCACCATTTATACAAGTGACGAAGCCCGTGACGCGGAACTGCGGTTGCGGATTCAGAACGCCTTTAAGGTCTGGGTCAATGGCGAACTGGTCATGGCCCAGCCGATTGGTCATACGGGCAACTTCTTCGATCAGTACACCGTGCCGGTCAAACTCCGTCAGGGTCCCAACTTGATTCTGGTGAAGAGCGTGCAGATTGAACCGCCGATGGCCAATCCCTGGTTCAGCGCCTGGCAATTCTGTGTGCGTGTTTCTGACGAAACAGGCGCTGCCCTCTTGGCTAGCGATCGTCCGCCAACTCCCGAGAAAGATGCAGTGGATGCCGAGGACGGCGACGGGCAATAGTCAAGAATTTCAACTCACGAATCATTCACCAGACATAAACACCTATCCGTAATGAATATTCGATGCCTAAGACGAGCGCCGCTCGCACTCGCAATTCTCGCCTGCGTTGTTGTTACCTTCGCTCAAGCATCCGATTGGCGGATGTTTCGCGGTAATGACAATACTGGTGTTGCCGCTGACGCCAACCTGCCAAATACGTGGGATGTTGAGACCGGGGAGAACATTGCCTGGAGCGTGGAAATGCCCGGCCGTGGCGTCTGCGGACCCATCATTGTGGACGGCAAAGTCATCTCAACGTCTTCCAGCGGGAATGACAACAAGCAACTTCACATCTGGTGCATTGACGATGCCAACGGCGAAGTGCTGTGGAAGCGCAACTTCCTGGCCACCGGGCGTTCGCTCTGTCATCCGCTCAGTTCCATGGCGGCGCCAACTCCGGCCAGTGATGGCGAATTGATCTTCGCGTTCTTTTCGTCCAATGACCTGATTTGCCTGGACATGGACGGCAACATTCGTTGGATGCGCGGTTTGACCCTTGAGTATTCCAACGCGTTTGACGACCGCGGCATGGCGGCGTCTCCGGTTGTTGTGGGCGATACGGTGGTTGTGCAGCTTGAGTGCCAGGGCGATTCATTCGCAGCTGGTTTCAACAAGCAGACCGGTGATCGCTTGTGGCAAATCCCGCTGAGCACCACAACAAGCTGGAATTCGCCCACAGTGCTGCGAGGGACCGGACCCAACGGCCAGGACCAGGTCTTGTTGCAATCAACTCAGCAGGTCATGGCGATTGATCCGCGCAGCGGGGATGCGCAATGGACGTTTGATGGGCGAGGTGGACAAATCCCTTCTGCCACGGTTTCCGGCGACGTTGCCTTTGTGCCAGCGGGTGGATTGACGGCAATGCGTGGCAGTGATGTGTTGTGGCAACAGAACCGGCTCGCGCCGCAAAACTCCAGCCCTGTTGTGCATGACGGGAAGATCTATGTTATCCGCCGCACCGTGCTGAGTTGCGGTGATGCTGAGACCGGTGACGTCAACTGGCAACACCGGTTGCAGTCTCAACAACAGTATTGGGCAACGCCGTTGTTGGCTGGCGACAAGCTGATTGTGATCGATGTCGGCGGCAAGGCGCAGATTGTCGGCATCAGCGGCGAAGAAGCTGAGGACCTGGCCACCATAGAGTTCGGCGAAGAAGTCCTTGGCACGCCGGCAGTCAGCAACAACGCACTGTACGTCCGAGGTGTGACCCACCTTTGGAAGATCGCCGAGTAGGCAATCGAAGCATTGCATCACAGCGTGTAGTACGCGTTCCTTTTGGGGATGGATCTCCATTTGCGCGCGAAGATTTGCGGGGAGCGATAATTTGTTCGCTTCCCGCAGCCATGGCACAATAGAACCATGGCAGTACGACAGCAACCAGGACAGGGAAGTCACCGCAAGCCACTTCAATCCCGGGCGATTGCAAGCGCAACGGGTTTGAATTCCGCAGCTTCGCGACTGCTGATCATTGCCATGCTGTTGACAGGCTGCGGTGGCGAGGAGCCGTATCAATCGCGGAATGAGCCGCCATCGCAAGTCGCCGCTGCGCTCAAGTCTCCGGTAACCAGGCCCATTCCGCACTGCACTCTTCGCGAGGCGCTCGATCAGCTGTCCGAGGACTTTGATGTCACCATTCGCTTTTCGCAGCGGGATGACGAAAAACTTCCGGACTATGTTCCGGCCAAGCTACTCCTGGTCGAAGTCGAAATGCCGATCACCGGCGTTTCTTTGGAACAAGCCTTGGTGTTGATCCTGGGCCAGGTGAGTTGCGATTACGTCGTTGACAGCGAGCGGATTGTCGTTGATGTGCAACGACTCACCGATCAACCAATCGTCACGCAGCCGTACCCGGTGGCGGACTTGCTGGGGCGTGGCCCAGTCGTTCAGTTTGAAGATCCGCAAGACCTGCTGGGCTATTCCCCAAGTATCCCGCCCAATTACCAATCCAACGCCCAATTCACTTCGATTGATGGCGCGTGGCTGATCGAAGCGCTCAAGCTGCTGACTCGCGATGAATCGTCCTGGCCATCGGGTGGTATCGAACTCTACGGAGAGACGCTGCTGATCTCCAACAAAAAGCGGGTGCATCAGCGAATTGTCGACGCGCTGGAGTTGATGCGAAAACTCGCACGGTCAAATGCGAGTGATCCGCTGGTATTGCCCGGCTCAGCTGCGGTTGCGTCTGACGACCTGGCGGCATCCTTGCAACAGCGCGTTGATTGGACGATCCCATCGGAGTGCAGCGTTGAGCAACTCGTAGAGCAATTTCGCGAGGGATTCGGTTTGAAGCTTGTGCTGGACCGTTCCTCGTTTGTTCGGCTTGAACGTGACGTGACCCGGCAAGAGAGATGGGTACGGGATGTCTCCGCCGGGCCGTTGAAAAACGTTGCTGTGGGCGAGTTGCTTGACATCGTCTTCTCCGCCAGCAAGTGCGAAATCGTTCGCCGAGGAAATGCAATCGTGATCGCGGCGCAGGGCTTCAACTATTGGCGGGACAAAGAACTCATCCTCAAGGCCTATCCCGCGCCCTGGATCAGCAACCATCCCGGTGGGGTCAACAAGTCAAGCCAACCGGATCTTGCCCGTTTGAAAGAGCTCAGTGCACTTACTGAAGGAGAAGCGCTTGCGGTGCCCGGAGGCATGATTGCGCTTGCTTCGGCTATGGACCACCGCGAAATCACTCAGGCTTTTTCGCAATTGCGCCGCGCGCTGAATGTCGCAGATATGGACTATGATCCGCGACCGCCAAATCCTGTCACCCGTGCAATGTCGGACAAGTTAGCGCAAATTGTTGATGTGAAGTTCGATGACGTGCCGATCTCGCAAGCCTTAGCGCAAATCCAGAAAGATTACGATATCGAGAATCTGGTTTTTGATTGGCTTGATTTGGGCGAGCCATTCTGGCGAACGCTGAGCCTTAACGGCAGAGCCCGCAGCCTGACGGCACCCACAACAGTTGACTTGAAGGGCGTCTCACTTCGCGCGGCCATCAATCATGTGCTGGCCTCCGCAGACAAGGATTTTCCAGCGGCGCGCGTTGCAATTCGCGACAACATGCTAGTGATTCAAGGGATTGAAGATTGGCCGGCGCACTCGCGCGAATGGCGAGTCTTTCGCGCGGCCGGAATTCCCGGTCTCTTGAATGAAGACCTGACCGAAGTCTTTCAACTGAATCTTGATTGTGGCTGGAGCGATGATGGGACCGGCCAGGGAAGCCTGGTTCCCTTCACAAACGCCGTGGCGATTGCCCAACCGGAATGGCGCTACGAGCAAATCACCCGACTGCTGGACCTGGCCCAGGCACTCTCTGATCCGGCGAATGCCGATAAATCCG
>CALJLD010000085.1 GCA_937982665.1 uncultured Planctomycetales bacterium | reverse complement strand
GTCGGCCCACGGAGCGAGTTTCCGTTTTCCAGGGGGCGCTCGTTGAGGTCGATAAGGGGGAGAATTCAGCGGGGCTGACCACCAGTCCGCGCGCCGCGGTGATTGAGCCGCTGCGGATGAAGAAAACTTCACTGAGCCGGCCGAGCGGAATTCGGCGTTGACCGTTGATACTTTTGCTGCGCATGGATTGCACGGCGAGACGCCATCTGTCCCCGCGCAACACAGAGGCGGTCGGCCGGGCAACGAGTTAGAGCTCGATCTTTGCAGAAGCTCGCCGCGGCTTCGCCAACCAACTCAACATCGCCGGCAACAAAATCAAATCGGCAAGCCAGGCCACGGTCAGCGTCGTGCATGCGATCCAACCGAAGAAGCGATGCGTGGGCAACTCGCTTGTGATCACGCTGGCGATTCCCAACACCATGATGATGGTGGTCATCGTCAGCGGCTTGCCCACGCCTAGCACGGTCCGCTCAACAATCGAAGCGGACGTTCCGCCGATTTTGAATTCGTATTGAAAACGCCAGATCAGATGGATGGTGTCATCCACCGCAATCCCCAGAGCGATAATCAGCGCGCAGGCGCTGGCGATATCGAGCGACTGTCCAAAGCATGAGCGGAACGTGGCGGCGGCCAAAAGCGGCATGGTGTTGGGAATGATCGAAATCAAACCCAATCGCAGCGAGCGAAACGCAATCGTCAGCGTGAGGAAAATACAAACAGCGGTTGTTAACAAGCTTTGAAACAACCCAATCACAACGTGCCGCACAATTCGCGATTCCAGAATGGGCTCGCCGGTCAAACGCAGTTCAAAGCCTGGGTTCTGCTGTTGGATGGCTGCCAGGCGATCGCGAACTCGCCCCAGCACAGGCTCATAGACAATCAGACCTTTGTCCTGCACATTTGCCACGACAAGCGCGCTACCCAACTCTGGTTTGTAGAACAAGCCGCGAACTTCCTCCGGCAGCAGCGAGGCGAACATCAGCGGCGGCTGGCTGTCTCCGCGATTGGGAATCAACTGCATCCAGGTCAACACGGACATTGGGTTGGCGATCAACTCCTCATCGTCCATGGCCGCGCTTACTTGATTGATCACCGCAGCAATTCGGGTTTCGTCGACATCGTCATACCAGGTGACAATGACCTTGATGAACTGCGTGCCGCCGAAGGTTTCGTCACAATGGGCGAACGCTTGCCAGGCTTCATCAGTATGCGGCATACGATCGCCTTTGCGGTCATCAGGCTGCAACCGGCTGGCAGCAAGCCCAAAGGCGACAGTGAGCAGCAATCCCATGGCCGTCAGCATTCGCGGATGCCGGCTGGGCAATCGGAGTACGCTCTGCAGGAGCGTTCCTGATCCGCTTTCTGCTGTAGCTGCATCGGCGTTTTTGCTGTTCGCCAAACGCCGCTGCCGCTTGGATACGCCAGGGCCGCGCAACAGCACAGCAAACACCGGCGTCGCAAAGGCGATTGCCACAAGCATCACCATCACGGCAATTGCAGAAGAACGGCCAAAGCTGCTGATGACTTCGGAATCGGAGAGCATCAACGTTGCAAATCCAATTGCCGTAGTGATTGAGGTCAAGACACAGGCCGGGCCAACTCGGCGCATCGCCGAGATCGCGGCTGCCAACGGAGTTTCGCCGCGGGCCTTCTCCCGACGGATGTCAATCACCAGATGCACGGTGTCGGTGAAGCCCACCATCGTCAACATGACCGGCAGGATCATGTCGGTGAGCTCGTTGTGCGGCTCGCCAAGCCAATTGACGATGCCGATCGCCCAAAACCCACCCAAAGCCGGCCCAACCCCAACCAGGATCAAAGACCTGGGATCGCGGAAGATCAGAATTGCCAAGACGACGGAAACGCCCAAGGCCAATCCCATCACCTGATAATGCGAACGGTCGAAGGCTTTGTCATGTGCGTGCCAAAGCGGGATGTCGCCAGTCATGCGAACGTGCATGCCGTGAGGTTCCAACAATTCCTTGCCGCGGGTCCTGACGTATTGCAGCAAAGTTTCGTCCGCTGCGTACGGCGCTACTTGCAGCAACAAGGTCTGACCGTTTGAGGAAATCAATCGGCCATCGACGAAAGGATGCGCCCGAACTCGATCACCAAAAGCATTCCATTCGCTCAACGAAGATTCCGGCGTAGGGACGTCTTCCCATTGGCTCATGGCAAGCTTGACCATCTCGTTCAATGGCCAGGAAAGTTCCTCGACGGAGATGTCTGCCCGATCGCGGGAGAATTCGGGGACTGAGCCTGCCCAAAAGACGCGAACCACACCGTTTGTGGAGGAAAGCTCAGCAACGGCCGACTCCAAAGCCAGCCAGCGTTCTGGCTGAAAGAAGTCATCGCATTCCACGACGAGCAGGCAGTAATGGCGATAATCGCCGAAGATTTCGCTGACCGCCGCATAATTCTGCTGTTCGGCCAGGATTTGACCGTCGGCATTCTGCGTCCACTGCGCGAATTCCCGTTCCTTCAGGCCATGTCCCGTGAATCCCGCGATTGACAGGCCAGTCACGAGCGCTGCAACCACGCCGCCGAGGCCGAGATAGACCCAAAGCCAGCGGTTCTGGTTGGAGGAATGAGCTTGCATCCAAGAGAAGTCGCGAATTTCGGCGGGCCACACAAAAAGGGGGCACGAATGATGTGGCACGAGGAAATTCGCACCGCTGGGGGGCAAAACAGCTACGAGTATGAATGGAAGGACGCGTTAGCGTAAGCCGCTGGATTTGCGAGTTTGGGGCAAAGAATCACTGCAGGACCGAATCATTACGCCAGAGTTCAAAATCATAGAATCGCCGTAACATCGCGAAGAGTTTTTCCCTCCCGCGACTGCGGTTGCTATAGTATTGGCCGGTGTTGAACCTGTTGTAAGCCCGTCCTCCACCCCGAATAACCGCGCCGGGGCTTTTTCCCCCATCGCCAGCTGAATATTGCCGGCACATTAAGGAGTTACGCATGCCGAACAAACCCACACGTCGTCAATTCTTGCAAACATCCGCAGCCGCCGGCGCCGGATTTTGGCTGGCAGGCAACCTCGAAGCCGCAAAACCCCGAATGCGGCAAGAGCAGATTCAATTTGCGTGCGTGGGAGTGGGCGGAAAAGGGCGCAGTGACTCTCGTGACGCGCTGGGGGCGGGCAATGTCGTCGCTATCTGCGATATCGACGAAGACAATCTCAATCGTGCGTCTCGCGTGCATCGCAACGCGAAAAAGTTCTACGACTTCCGCGAGATGTTCTCGGAGATGGGCGACCAAATCGATGCGGTCACCGTGAGCACGCCGGATCACAATCACGCTGTGATCTCGATCAAAGCCATGCAAATGGGCAAACACTGCTTCTGCCAGAAGCCGCTGACGCATTCCATTTGGGAAGCTCGCCGCATGCGCGAAGTGGCGGAAGAAACTGGCGTTTGCACGATGATGGGAAATCAAGGCACGTCGTTCGACGGGCTCCGGCAGGCGGCCAGCCTGCTGAAGAACGGCCACCTGGGCACAATTTCCGAAGTCCACGTCTGGACGGACCGTCCGATCTGGGACCAAGGTGTTGACCGCCCCGAGGCGGAAACCGCGCCACCAACCGTGCACTGGGACCAGTGGATTGGCCGTGCCGCGGAAACGCCATATTCCCCCAAATACCATCCGTTCGCCTGGCGGGGATTCTGGGATTTCGGAACGGGTGCGCTTGGTGACATGGCCTGCCACACGCTGAACATGCCCTTCGCTGGTTTGGATCTTCGTGACCCGCTATCAGTCGTCGCGGAATCGTCCGGCCACAACAAGATCTCTTATCCCGCCAAGTCGAAGATTGTCTTTGAGTTTGGCGAACGCAACGGCCGCGCCCCGGTCCGCTTGACCTGGTATGACGGTGGCAACCTCCCGCCGGCCGAGTTGTTTGAAGGCGCGGAACACGAAGCCTCCAAGGCTGGCGCGTTGATCGTCGGCGAGAAGGGCAAGCTCTTCTCGTGGAGCGACTACGGTGCGGAATTTGAGGTCTACGGTGGCGTTACCAAGCCGGCGAACATCGAGTTTGAGAAGTCGCCCGGCCACTTCCAGGAATGGGTTCGCCATATCAATGGCGGGCAAATTGCACGGTCCAACTTTGTGGACTATGCCGGCCCGCTCACCGAGACGATTCTGCTTGGCAATCTCGCCATCTGGAGCGGCGAGAAGGTCGAATGGGATGCGGAATCCATGACGCCCAAGGGCAAACCGGAACTGGAAAAGATCGTCCGTCCGGAATTCCGTGAAGGCTACGAGATCACCTGATATTCGAATCTGAAACAACAGAGCGTTTTGAATTGCACTTTTGGGCAAAACCATCAGGTGTAAATCGCGCTTCTGCGCTTCAGACCGGTCAGCTGTGTCGAAGACGAATTCGACCAAACGAAGTTGAAATCTCCCGACGCGTGCGGTGGCGAAACATTAGGTTGAGCCACGCTGGGAGTGTCGGTATGTCCTCAGCAAAACAAAAACACGAAACATTTGGAGATAGCCTCATGATTCCAAAACGATTCCTGCTCCTGCCGGCTTTAGTGATCGCAGTTGTGGCTTCACAAACGCTTGCCCAAACCGGCCAGCAGCAAACGGGCCGTGATCAGGTTGTTGCGAAAGAAGACCCCCGCGAGCCCAACACACTGACCGACGCAGAAAAAGAAGCCGGTTGGCGACTGCTGTTCGACGGCAAGACAACCGAAGGATGGCGAAACTACCGCAGGGATGGCATCAACGAAGGCTGGCAAGTTGTTGACGGCGCATTGACGAAGACCTCAACATCAGCCGGCGATATCGTCACGACCGACCAATTCGGTGCGTTTGAATTGGTCTTTGAATATCGCATTGGCGAGGGCGGCAACAGCGGCGTGATGTACCACGTCAAGGAGACCGAGCCTAACCCCTGGCGTACCGGCCCCGAAATCCAACTCCAAGACAACGAAGGCGGCCACGATCCGCAAAAAGCCGGTTGGCTTTATGCTCTTTACCCGGCCGAAACCGACGCGACCAAGCCAGCTGGCGAGTGGAATGAGATCCGCGTGCTGATCACGCCGGAAAAATGCGAGCACTACATGAACGGCGTGAAGTACTGTGAATACGTCAAAGGCAGCGACGACTGGAACGAGAAGGTCGCGGCCAGCAAGTTCGGATCGATGGAAAACTTCGGCAAAGCTGACGAAGGACATCTCTGCTTCCAGGGTGACCACCAAGGCGATTTGGCATTCCGCAACGTGCGAATTCGCGAGATCTCTGGGGAATAGCTGCGAACTGCCTGTGGCCGCTCCGCTGGAAGCAATTAGTCCGAATATGAGGCAATTGATCCGATATCATGCCCATGCTGCGGCTTTGAATGCGGCCGAGGTCATCGGCTGCGCGGCAGGGTGGGCTTTTTGGAGAACCAGGGGGATCAGGCAAGGATTTCTTGCAAATTCTGACCCCGCCGATTACTTTTGACAGTGTTCAGGCACCCTGCGCCCCCGGTTTATCATTGCCGGCCAACTGCTGCCGGAATGTGTTGCCGCCAGGGCGTTTAGGTGTTTGTCCATCATGTCGTGAATTCCAGTTGCCGCCCGAGGATCGGAGACAGAGGCCGGTGACGGTTCCACCGTAAACCCGTGCAGGGAAACCGATTGCCTATTTTCGAGGCAAACGGTAACCGTGCAGGAAACTTCGTGCAGGGAGACCCGCTCATGTCATTGCGTTCGCGTTCCATGTGGCTGCGCGGCACAGGTGTGGCCTGTGCAGCGGCCATCGCGATTTTCACTCTTGCCCAGTGGTCCGTCGGTGGATTCGGCGGAAGCGCTGTCGGTGGTGTCACCATCGATTCCGAAGGCGTCTTGCGCAACGCCACAGTTGCTGAAGCCAAGGCTCAACGCGAACTGCGTGACGCCATCCTGAAGAACCTGCCCAAAGACATGGCGCATGGCGGGATGCGAAGAATTTCGCTGAACCGTTTGCAAGCCGCCATTCGCGCCCGCGCGGAAGCTGGCGAATCGCCGGTGGTGACTGACGAGATGGAATTGATGGGCGGCATGACGCGCATCGAGTATGTCTTCGCCATTCCCGAAGAGAACGACATTATCCTTGTAGGCCCCGCGGAACGTCCAGTTGTCGATGCTCAGGGAAACATGGTTGGCGCCGAGACCGGTGCTCCCATTTTGCAACTTGACCACCTGTTGGTTGCTTTGCGAACGGCCGAAGCCACTTCTCGCCATCCGATCACCTGCTCGATCGACCCCACGGCCGAAGGCCTGCAAAAGTTCGCGCAATACATGCGAAACGTTCGCGGCAATCATGCGAACTTGACCAACGAAGTTGAAGCGGCCTTGGGACCGCAGCAAATCACCATTGAAGGCGTTTCGCTCGATAGCGAATTGGCTCGCACAATGGTCGCCGCCGATTATCGCATGAAGCGGATTGCCATGGGTCATGAGCCGTCCAACGTTCGTGGCGTCAAGAGTTACGTCGAGATGATGACGTCTGCGGGCGCTGCCACACCTCGCTGGTGGCTGGCTCCCAAGTATGACGCAATCGTTCGTTCCGAAGATGGCATGACCTGGGAACTGCGTGGTCCCGGCGTCCAAGTCATGACGGAAGATTCCGTGCTGACCGCCAATGGCGCTGTCCAGCGTCAAGGTCGCGCCAATCCCATGGCTCAGCGGTTTGCCGATCAAATGACCGACAACTACGAAGAGCTTTCCAAGAAACATCCCATCTTTGGCGAACTGCGAAACATCATGGACCTGGCCATCGTGGCTGCTGTGATCACCAAAGAAGACATGGCCAACAAAGCTGGTTGTGATCTTTCCTTGCTGATGGACGCGGACGCACTGCCCACGGCCGATTACGAAGATGTGCCGAAGCTGGTCGAAACCAAAGCCAGCGTCTTGGCCAAGCGAGGCCAAACCTTCATCACCGCTTCTGGTGGCGTTGAGATCAACTCCTGGAAGGTCCTCAGCGAGAAGGAAACCGATGGCAAGATCGAATTGGCCGCCAATGACGTTGCTCCGCTGGGCGACCACTGGTGGTACGACTAGAAATTGCCGACGGCAACAATGCGGTCATGCAATCAAACCGCTGTTGCCAAATAAACTGCACGACATGAGCAACAGGCCGCGCAAATCGCGCGGCCTGTTTTCTTTTGGCGTAAGCAAAGCGCTCATGGAGATGAGCGTTTCCGCTTTGGCGGTTTCTGGCCTTGGGCTCTTCGTGCAGTACGATCGCGCGGAGCACTTGAATCGGCTTGCGCGTCTGCAGCCTTGCGCGATTCAATGGCGGCCTTGTAGGCATCAATCCTAAGTGCAGGCACGCGCAACCGCCCAGAAACCTCCACAAACAAGATCTCGCCGCGTCCAAGCAATTCGCGGAGTTCTTTGACACTCACTCCCAAACGGCGTGCCGCTTGTGGTAGAGAGAGCATCGCTTCTTCTAGCATCCCGGCCGTGGGCGGCGTTTTCATTGGTGACATATTCGCACTCTCCAGTGCGCAGGAAGCCAAGAACCTGCCGGTGGCGATCATTACCTATATGAGCAGAAGACTCGTAGCAAAAGCTCCTTGGGACGATTCCGCTTCGATTTTGAACAATAGTGGGAAGCTCGAGCACTTCGTACTATAACAAAAGAGTCCGCCAAAGCGGACGAATGCCTTTGCCCTGGGCATGCACTAGCGCAAAGGGGAAGTGCCTGTACGCCTGGTGGCGGCCCCGGTCTTCAAAACCGGTGGGCGGCGAGTCAACCTTGTCGCCGGTGGGTTCGATTCCCATGCACTTCCGTTTGCCTTGCTCCAACCGCCAAAACTCAAAAAGCGCGTTTGGCAACTGCGCAACTGTCCGCACCGGGGTAAACAGCGTTTTTCATCGCGTCCTCTGGCCAAATTGACTCTCTTTCCTGCGGAAACCTATAATTTGGCCTCCAATAGTTCGGCTCCTCTTTCCGGGTTCGCCCCGGCGTTGTCATCGGTGCTGGGAGCCCCGTTCAAGCCGCACGATAAAGCCAGACAAGCTTTAGAGAGAGCGAAGTCGGAATGAGTTCAAGGATCAGAAACCAACGACTTTCCGCGCCGTTTGAGCAGCGACGCCGAATCACGATGCTGCCGCACTTGCTACTGGCTCCGGCGATCGTGCTTTTCTTGCTTCATCGCGCAGAAGCCCAGGATGACAACGCTCCGCAAGTGGTGCCGGACCAGGGCCAATTGATTCGTATCCCTTCGCCCATTTCCTCAACAGTTGTGGAAAGGGCGATCCGCCAGGCGAGAAGCTTTGAAGCCCGCGCTCGGCAGGCTGGCCATCAGCCGGTCATCATTTTTGAGATCGAGCCTGCAAACACATCTTTGGGAGCGGCGCGTGATTTGGCGCAGGCAATCACGGAACTCTCCGCAACAACCGTCGCATACATCCCCAACAGTGCATCGGGAGATCCGCAGAAACTCAACGGCCACGCAGCGCTAGTCGTGTTGGCTTGCGAGCAAATCGCCATGTCCAAAGATTCAAGCCTTGGCGAAGCGGGTATCGATGATGCGGTGATTGCACCGTCGACGCTGGCAACGTATGAGGAAATCGCCAACGCTCGTCGTAATGTCCCTGCCGCGGTTGCGAAAGGAATGTTGGACCGCGCCTTGGAAATCTGGGAGATCGAAGTCGCCGGTGGCCGCAGGTTCGCCACAACCGCCGAGGCCGACGAAATCGAACAACAGGAACAAGCCATTCGCAAACAGCCGCCGGTGATCGCTAGCGGCGAGTTTGGATTGTTCACCGGCACGCAAGGTTTCAACGCCGGATTCGTGCAGCATCTGGTTGAAAGCCGCCAGGCGTTGGCGGCCGCCTTGGATCTTCCCATCACCGCGATGGAAGAAGACATCTCATTGTCCGAAGGCTGGCGCGCCGTAAAGATCAACCTGGATGAGCCATTCACGCCGCGGTTTGTCCAACAGATCCAACGCAGCATCCAAAGGGCGATTGACGAAAAAGACGCCAACCTGATCATTCTCAACATCGATAGCCCCGGTGGCGCTCCGGAAGCCAGCCAAACCCTGGCGATCTTTTTGGCGAAACTGCCTGAAGACGAACGACGCACAGTAGCCTTTGTGAACCGCAGAGCCAACGCGGACGCCGCGTTCATTGCCATGGCGTGCGATCACCTGTTGATGAGCCCGGATGCAAAACTCGGCGGCGGCATTCCTGATTTGCCGCAAGAGGACATTCAACTCAAGAATGAAGCACTTCGCGAGGTCTCGCGCGAAACAGGTCGCTCGCACTCTGTGCTAATGGCGATGATTGACCCCACGTTAACTGTTTACGAATACCAAAACGCCAACGACGGTCGGTCGGCGGCCTTCAGCGAAATCGAACGCAATTCGCAGCCAGTCCCGCACGTTTGGCATCAAGGCCAGCCGATAACGGAAAACAACGTTGCTCTCACGCTCGACGCTGATGCCGCATTGCGATTCGGTATCGCAACGGAAATCGCCAACGATTCCAGCGAGATCCGCGCGCTTTACGGTTTGGACAAAGAGCCCGAGTCAATTCAGCCCACCTGGCTGGATACTTTGGTCAACGCGCTCACGCAAGAAGGCGTGATGTGGGCATTGCTGTTGATTGGCGGCTCTGCATTCTTCGTCGAGATGCAATCGCCCGGCACCGGCATCGGTGGGTTTATCGCCTGCGTCTGTTTCTTGCTGTTCTTCTGGGGGAATTACCTGGATGGAACCGCCGGCTGGTTGGAGATCCTGTTGTTCATCGCGGGACTGATCTTCTTGCTGCTGGAGATCTTTGTCATTCCCGGCGTGGGGATTTTCGGACTCGGGGGCGGCATTCTCATCGTGGCTTCGCTCGTGATGGCCATGCAGTCGATTACAGGGGACTTCACTGACCGTGGACAGCTTGATCAGCTTCTCAAGAGCCTGTTCATTGTTACGTCCGCTGGTGTGGGGATGGTGGTGACGTTTGTGTTGCTGCGCAGATACTTCCCCAAGTCTGGACGCTTTGGCAGCCTTGTCCTTTCCCCGCCAGAAGGCGACGAAGCCGAGACGGCCCTCGCGCGAGAGTCTTTGGCCATCTATTCGCACCTTGTTGGCGAGTCCGGCACGGCCGCCACGGACCTGCGACCCTCAGGCAAGGTGCGCATTGAAGGAACACTGTACGACGTGGTCTCGGATGGCCAGCCAGCAGAGAAGGGCGAAGAGATTGTTGTCGTCAAAGTGCAAGGATCGCGGATTGTTGTGCGGCCGATTCCCACTCGCAGCGATCAGGCCTAGCAATCCGTAAAGAAAGCTGCGGTATCAAGCCAGGCTGCCGCCATTTCCTGAACCGCCGGTGGATCCTCCGTTATCAGATCCGCTGCCGTCCAGGTGTTCGCGCAGATAGCGAGCCCGCTCAATATTGCGGTTGGCGCTGTTCATCTCACTGCCGCTGAGCTTTTGCAAATGGGCAGGCTGCGTATAGATGAACAGTTCGTTCACAGTCGGGATTCGCAAGTCTTTGATCAGCCCCATGTTGATGCCCATCCGCACGCGGGAAAGATAATGCATCGTTTCCTCAGACGTGATGGTCTGTGCGTTCCGCAAAATCCCGTACGCACGGCTGATGCGATCATGCAGAACTTCTTTCTTCTCCTCTTGCAGGTATTCGCGGGCCTTCCGCTCGTATTCGATGATTGTCGGCACAACATCAGCAACGGTGTCGATCAAGTTCGTCTCATCACGACCCAACGTGATTTGATTGCTGATTTGATAGAAGTCCCCGGCAGGCTGTGAGCCCTCACCATACAACCCGCGGACAGCCACACTAATCTTCTGCAGGCTACGAAAGATCTTTTCGACCTGTTCCGTCAATGCCACCGCCGGCAGGTGCAACATCACGCTCACGCGCAATCCCGTACCAGCGTTTGTCGGGCAAGCGGTCAAATAACCTAGACGGTCATCAAACGCATACGTGACCTGCTTCTCAATCTCATCATCAATCCGAGAGATCTCTTTCCAGGCCGATTCCAAGTCTAAGCCGCTGTGCATGACTTGAATGCGCAGATGGTCTTCTTCATTGACCATCAAGCTGACGCGTTCGCTTGGATCAATCGCCACGCCGCGGGCGCCTTCGCTTTCGGCATGTTCACGACTGATGAGCTGGCGTTCTACCAGGAACTGCCTGTCCAACGGCGAGAACTCATCAACGCTGAAATATTCCAGCTTGTTGCCACTGATCCCGCTGATGGCATCTTTGAGCGTATTCTCAATCTCGTGGCGCTCGATGGGACCTGCTTGATTGACAAACGGATATTCGGCCAGATTCCGTGCCAGGCGAATGCGGCTGCTGATCACGATATCCGATTCCGGCCCGCCGCCGCGCAGCCATTCTCCGCTCGTTTGCGCCAGGTCGCTGATATCCACAAAATCGATCCGCAAAAGGTCAGAAATCGGCAAGTCCCCGCGAACCATCCCTTGCGGAGCACGCCTGACAGAATTGTACCCGACGACCCGATTTCGTTAAGACGCTGGCGACGCAAATTGGCGTATCACACTGCCGCGAAAAACCACAAACGTCGATGACGATCGAGATCAGAGCAACCCAGGCTGCAAGCTGTCACCTAATTCATCCGTGCTGCTGCTTTGATAAGCACACCTACTGCCCCGCGTCAGCCCCCTCATCCTGGCCACCGCCGGAACGCTGCCGACGAAATGCCGCCTGCAAGTCGCGGATTTCGTCGCGAAGTTGCGATGCAAGCTCGTAGTTTTCCTCGCTGACAGCTTCCGTGAGCTGTCGACGCATCTGGATGACTTGCGTATGAGATGACAAGTCCGGAGCTCCGGAGCTTGGCCGTTTGCCCACGTGCTTGGTCTCGCCATGAATGTTAAGCAGCAAGCCCTCTAATTCTTGCTGAAAACATTCATAGTCATTCGGGCAGCCCAGCCGTCCAGAATTGCGAAACTCATAGAAGGAAATCCCACACACCGGGCATACCTTCTGATCCAGCCGTTTGAGGTCTTCCTCCGTATTGCCAACGGTCAAATGCTGCGAGAGCGCACTGGGGGCTCCAATCGACGGCGTGCCGCCTGCGTCCGCTTGCGTCAAATACTCTTGCGCATGTTCCTTGCACAAGTGCAACTCAGTGGCCTTGCCGTCAACAAGCTCCGTAATGTGCAGCGTGGCTGTGCGATCGCAGTATTGGCACTTCATAGCAGTGAATTGTCGGCGGAGGAATTCAATCTCTGCAAGAGATTCTTTGGCATTACAAGCGTTTGGTCAAGTCAGCTGCGTTCACTCCTCAGGCACTGCCGTTGGTGGCAACGCTGCTCGGGCGCGTTCCGCGCATCGCGCGAATCCGCTGTGCTTTGGCAAGGCAGGCGCCAATCCTCGCACGGACTTCTTCCACAAGCCGCTCGTCGTCCCAGTCGGCATAAACATCCGGCGGAATCGGCTCGCCATATTCCATCTGCACAATTCCCCTGCGAGGCAGCATCTTGCCCCTCGGCCATGCTTGGAAGGCGCCATCCAGTGCCGCGGGGATGATCGGCAGTTTGGCCCGTTTGCACAGCGCTGCAAAGCCCGGTTTGAGTTCGCCCAACTCGCCGTCTTTGGTTCGTGTGCCTTCAGGGAACAAGACAACAATCTCGCCGCGCTTCGCGCGCTTGAGCATCTCTTTGATTCCCCCCAGCCCGATGCCTTCGCGATCAATCGGTATGGGGTCCAAAGGGCCGGCCACCAATCGAAAAATCAGGGACTTGCTGAGCGTAGTGCGGGCGACAAAGTTCATCCGCCGCGTGTGGCACTGGCCCACAAACGCCGGGTCCAAAAAACTCTGATGGTTGGAGAGTACAAGTGCTCCCCCTTCCGCGGGAAAATGATCCGCGCCATCAAAGCGAAAACGGAAACACAGCACGGAAACCACACGACAAACCCACCGGCAAAAGCGATACCAGGTGCGGTTCGCCCAAGAACGTTGATCCATGGGGAGAAAAGCGGTGATGCAGAGGAAGCCGTGCCCAACCTGAATTCATAATATTCCAACTTGTCGGCTCTGCAATTGGCCCCCTTCGCCAAACCGCCGTACGGTCGTCATCGGCAAAGCTTGTGATTGCGTCGGAATTCCCCCAGGAACTGAATGAAACAGGGTGCATGCAAATCCGGGATGCGGTACAACAGATTTCTCGAAAGATCACTGGAAACGTCGCGAATACGCTGTCGGGTTGCTTGCGAGAGCCGTGAGGCTCCAAACTCACTAGCTCCGACCCCATAGTCCGCAAATCCGTTTCCAGCACCATTTCCAGCATCAAATCCGTTGCCAATTCACCGCGCATTTTGATTCCAGCGCGTTTTCGGAGTTTCGTACGAGACTACCGCGCACTCCCCCAAGGAATCCCCCATGCCAGAGCCTAAAGATCATTTCAAAGAACGCGGCTGGATCGAGTCGATCCTGCGTTACATTCCCGGCTTCCGTGGCTATCTGGAAAAGGAATACCGCCGCGATAGCGATGCCTTGCAACGCCAATGGCTGGCCGAGCGCCTCCAGCGTTGCAAAGCCGGAATCGATAGCGTTTCGCGCACGCTTGTGGACAAAGCGCAGTTAGACGCTTTGCCGCTTTGTGACCGGCTGCGTGGCCGGATCGATAAGTTGATCGGTAAGATTTCCGGCGCGATGAATGGTTACAGCGGATTCTTTGACCTCGTCCAGGTTGACGAGTCAACGCTTGACCGCGTTTACGAACACGACATGGCAATCATGAAAGACGTCGAGGCATTTGCCGAAGCCGTCGAGCGGCTCCCTCAAAAGAGTGACGAGGCCGCCGTCCGCAGCGAGCTGGAGAACTTGATGGCCCAAGTTGACCAGGTGGAAGTTCGCTTTGATGACCGCGCGGAAATCCTCAAGGGTCTCGCATAGCGGCAACCACCCCATACGCCGCTCCCGTCGCTCCCACAAATCACGCGTCCATTTTCTAGCAGAGAATCACTATGGGCATCCGCTTAGAAGTCCTGCAATATTTTGACGAAGCCAACAACTCGCTCGTCCATCGTATCCCGCCGCAAGGCTCGGCTGATATCAAGTATGGCGCTCAGCTCATCGTCCATGAACAGCAGGAAGCCATCTTCTTTCGCGATGGCAAAGCGATGGACGCCTTCGGCCCTGGCCGATACACGCTGACCACGCAGAACATTCCCATCCTCACGCGGATCTTGACCATCCCGTGGGAGAAGTCTCCGTTCCAATCGCAGGTCTATTTCGTTGGCAAGCAGACCTTCCTGGATCAGAAGTGGGGCACCCGCCAGCCCATCACATTCCGTGACTCGGAATTCGGCATGGTGCGGCTTCGCAGCTTCGGGAAGTTCTCCTTCCGCTGCATTGATGGCAAGCTGCTGCTGAATGAACTGGTTGGCTCGCAAGGCAAATACACGACGGACGAAGTCGCATCGTTCTTGCGTGATCTGGTTGTTGCGCGCATGACCGATCTGCTCGGTACGCTGGGGATCAGCATTCTCGACCTGGCGGCCAAGTATGACGAAATCGCCTCCGGCACTAGGGCCAAAGTCTCTGAAGAGTTTGGCAAGTACGGTTTGGAACTTGTCGACTTCTTCATCAATGCCATCACGCCGCCGGAAGAAGTGCAAAAGGCGATCGACCAACGCGCATCCATGGGCGCGATTGGCAACCTCAACGCCTTCCTGCAATATCAGGCTGCTCAAAGCATGACCAAGATGGCTGAGCAAGAGGGAGGCGGAGCCGGTGGAGCCATGGGTATGGGCATGGGAGCCGGATTCGGCATGATGATGCCAGGCATGATCAACCAAGCCATGCACGGCCAACAATTCAATCCCGCCGGCGGACCTCCGCCAGTTGGTGGACAGCCCGGCGGTGGTCAACCAGGCGGCGGACAACCTGGTGGCGGACAACAACCGGGACAGGGAGGCGGCGGTGCACCCACTCCTCCTCCGATTGCCCCTCCAGCAGGCGGAGCAGCCGGCGGAGGGCTTGCAGCAGCCGGCGCAGCGGCCGCAGCCGCCTTTGATGACTTGGAGGGACCATCCCCTCAGGCGGCCAACGTTGACATTAAGTCGGTGATCGCTTCCGTGGCCGAAACCGCCGGCTACAAGGTCGAAAGTTCAGGCAATCGACTCAACATCACGGTGCCGATCGGCTCGCTTCGCAAGCAAGTCGTTGAAGTCGATTTTGACAAGCAGGACGAAGAGGGCGACGCCATGGTTTCCATCCGCTCCATCTGCGGACCAGCAACCGATGGCAACGCCATGAAGCTGCTCAAATACAACAGCCGCCTGGTCTATGGCGCTTTCGCGGTTGTTCCACACAGCGGCGGAGACATGGTGGCCATTCAGGCGAACATGCTCGCCACGGCCATTGACGCCATGTCCGCCGGACGCATGATCGCGTCCATTGCCTGGCAAGCGGATAAGGTTGAAGAGAAGCTGATGGGCACGGACGAGCATTAACACTTGCCGGGGCGGCCACAAGCTTCACCACGAACGCATGTGGTTGCGCCGTGTGTGTTTCGCTCAGATGCGCGATTGCCAAGCACCAGGCTTCAAGCACTGGGTTTGGCCAGTGCACTCCGTCACTCCTTGCCAGTCGTCAAGTTCTCTAGGAATTTGAAGACAGCCTGCGTGACGGCATCATCTGGCTTGCCGAGTTCTCGGTTGATCGACGCGTGCGTCTTGTTTTCGCCGCCTACCACCTTTGCCTTGCAACCTGCGTTGGTAAGAACTTTGGCAAAGTCTCGTGATTGCTGTGTGGAATCTTCCCGAGAAGCCACGTGCAGCAGCAAGAATGCAGGCATCTGCTTCTGTTTGGTCTTGTCCTCCGCTGAACTTGAATCGGCTCCAACCTGATTCTCGTCGTGGGCTTTCTTAACATGCACGATCGGCGAAAGGTCCGTACGAATGGTTTCGTCCGTTCCAAATGCCGTTGTGTAAGTTCGCGCCCGCAGCGGTCCGAGTGATTCAATCTGTCGATTGACATCGTAAGCAGCAGTATCCACGGGAATGCAGCCGCGAATGTTCGCCAGGCTTAGCCCTTGTGCTTGCAAATACGATTCGTCCGTGCAAACCAACGCGGCCAGGTGCGCACCGGCGGAGTGCCCGGCCACAAACAGTTGTTCAGGGTTGCCCCCATGATTGCCCACCCGAGCGTGAACAAACTTGATCGCCGCGGCGATGTCGCCAGCCATTTCTTTGACCGTCACCTCCGGAACAAGGCGATACTCGACAGAGACGAAAATGAATCCCTTGTCAACAAACGCCTGCGGTTTGACTTGCACATTGGATTTGCTTCCCGCCCTCCAACCGCCGCCATGGATCCAAATCATCACCGGCAGGTCCTTTGCATCAGCCGGTAAATAGACATCCAAGGTCTGTCGGTCGTGCCGAGGCTGCACGTAAGGGATGTTCCGTCGCACGGTCATCATGGCCGTTTTCGCCTCGCCTGATTGAAAATGACCAGCTTGGCCGCATGTGGCCAACATCAAGACCATGATCGTAGCGTTCATTATGGATTCGCCTCGTGAAGAGCGTGCGTTCTCATAGGTACTATCGCATGAGCCAATCCAATGGCCCCATTCAATTGGCTGCCGAACTCAACTCCTTGCCCGGCACATGCGGCTTCGCCACGGCACAACTCTTGGCGTAGCCCAGCACGCGCTTGACCATCGGATAGACGCGCGATCCCGAGATGGCCAAGGCCAGTTCAATCAAAGCTTCGTCGCCGTAGCGTTCCCGCAGGGTTTCCCGTAGTTCGCTTTCTTGGCCCGTGTTGCGGACCACATGATCGGCAAAGCGGTACACTTCAGCCAGTTCGGCCGGCAAATCGTCAGGTCGGTCATCCAAGGCCGCTTGCAGCCAATCAGGGTTGATGCCCTCGGCAATGGCCACATTGATGGCGATTTGCACGCATGTGCCGCAATCTTCATCTCGCGCTGCCACCAGGTGTGCAATACTCGCGGCGTCCGCAGGCAGCTTTCGCCGATATGCCGCGAACGGCATGATCTTGGCGAACTTCATGAACGCCTTCAAAGACGTGTCCAAGATATGCCTGGCGTAGTCCAATGACTCCCCCAGGATCTTCTCTTGGCGGTCAATCTGACGGTGGATAAACCAGCGAATCATGTCACGCTCCCCAGGATTTGTGCGATCAGCCCGGAATTCTAACCGCGAACCTCTCGACCAGTACACAAGCCATGGGGCCGCGGGAGACGTTTCGCACATTTTGATCGATTTGTCGTCCTTTCGGCCCTGGCAGCGATGAATTAGACTCGGAAGTTTCCCCCGGAGACGGGGAGTTTCGTCCCAGTTTGCCGGGAGATATTCTCGTTGCAAGACGCGATTGCCAAAGCTGACGTTCTGATTGAAGCGCTGCACTGGATCCGCCGCTTCCGCGATAAAGTCACCGTTATCAAGATTGGTGGCCGCGTGATTGATGATGCCGATGCCCTGCGGCACCTGCTGCTGGATGTGGTCTTCATGGAGACTGTCGGCATGCGGCCGGTGATTGTGCATGGCGGCGGCGCGGCCATCACTCGCAAGATGGAAGAAGCAGGCCTGGAACCCAAGTTCATCGACGGGCGCCGTTACACGGATGACGCCACGCTCGCCATCGTTGAGCAGGTTCTCGCTTACGAAACCAACACCGCCATTGCCGATAAGATCGAGGACTTGGGCGGTCGGGCCGCGCCGCTCAACTTCCACACCACCTGCGCGCTGCAGGGCGAAGTCCTCAAACTCAAAGACGCTGACGGAAACGATGTAGACCTGGGCCACGTGGGCACGGTCACCAAAGTCGATCGCTCCACCATCGAAAACCTTTGCTATGCCAACATTGTTCCAGTGATCCCATCCATGTGCTGGGGACCAAACCGCACCAAGCTCAACGTCAATGCCGATACCGCCGCGACCGCCATCGCTCAGGCGATTGGCGCCGAGAAGATGGTTTACCTCAGTGACGTCAACGGCGTCCGCCAGGACAAGAACGATCCCAATTCGCTCATCCCCAGTCTCCGCGCCAGCGAAGCACGCAAACTCATCGCTGATGGCGTCACCGATGCTGGCATGATTCCCAAGCTGGAAGCTTGCCTGGAAACGCTCGAACGCGGCGTGAAGAAAGTGCACATCGTTGATGGCCGCCTGCGGCACTCGCTGCTGTTGGAGGTTTACACAACCAGTGGCGTCGGGACAGAAATCGCGCGGGATGAGTAGCTGATGGCGCGTAAAACTAAATCAGGAAGTGCAGACACCCAACACCTCTACTTTTTCCGCAGTCAAACGAGTTGGGAGTCTGACAGTTTCTTTCTTTCCAAGCCTGATTATTGGGTCTTCGGAGATGAGCAAGGCTTCGCCTACCTGGTGAATTCGCTCCGTACTCAGCTTCGAGCCAAGAAAACCTTGGACCTGGAACGAGTTCCCTTCACGACTTCCAATTCACAGCCAGTCCTCATACTTCCGGCTCAAGACTCACCCGTGAAGCCTCGCATTCGGCTTGTGGAGCGGTGCGCGTTCCGCGGTTCACAGTTTGTTATGGAACTCATTCTCGCCGGCAATAGGTCAGGCTTTGAGAAGCTCGCGCAAATTGTCGAGTCGCTTGTCGCAACGCCGTTTGACGAACGCGCTTTCTCCGAGCATCTGCACGTGAACGACTGGACTGATCGCTGGGTGGTTAGAGAAAGTGTCTCGCTGAACATCCGCGCGCCGGTCAGCCGATGGTCAGACAAGATGGCGCGAGAAAACCATAGTTTTCTTTTCGATCCAGATCACCTGAACCTGCCTGAAGAATGCGGCTACTTGACGCCGGAAACTTGCCCTTATGAGCCACCCGATGTCGCCGATGCGGCATTCAAGTTGACGGACTCAGCGCGCTGGAGTTGACAAGTACACTCTGCGGGACGAACTCCGACATCACCCGAATACATGCGCGCCTGCAAAGTGCCATTTAATCGATAGCGAAATCTCAGTAGATTCATGGCTCAACGATTGTCGCGGAATCACTTGGAACATCTCCATGGAAGAACAAACTTCATCGCAACCCGCCTGGAAGCCGCTCAGCTCAATCGAGCGTCGCGTGCTGGGCGTTCTGGTTGAGAAGGCGAAGACCACGCCGGACGCCTATCCGCTGACGCTCAACGCTTTGCGGAACGGCTGCAATCAAAAGAGCAACCGTGATCCGCAAATGGACTTGAATGAAGATCAGCTGGAGGATGCTCTGGAAGATCTTCGTCAGGCTGGGGCCGTGTTGGAAGTGCAAGGCGGCGGCCGCACGGCCAAGTACCGCCACGCCATCTACGAATGGATGGGCGTGGACAAAGTTGAAGCTGCTGTGATGACCGAACTCTTGCTTCGCGGCGCGCAAACCGTTGGCGAACTCCGCGGCCGCGCCGCACGCATGGAAAAAATTGCCGACCTCGCCGCGCTCAAGCCAGTGGTTGATGCGCTCAAGTCGCGCGGACTCATCATCGGCCTCACACCCGAAGGCCGCGGCCACATCGTCACGCATGCGCTCTACTCGGCCAAAGAACTGGAACGGCTCAAGCGCGACCATAATACGAGTGACTTTGACGAAGTCGACCAAGGCAGCGCGAGAGTTTCCGAACCACAAACTTCAGCATCAACGCCTTCCACTGCAGCAGCCCACGCGGATTCGGCGCGCATGCCATCCGCAGCAAGTCAATCACAAGCACCCCATTCAACGGCGGCCCAACAATCGGCCGCCCACACTCATCAATCTCAAATATCGTCAGCCGAAACGGCCAACCTCGCCAACGACCTCAGCCAGATCCGCGCGGAATTCGCCGCCGCCCAACGCGAGTTCGAAGAGGCCATCGCCGAGTTGCAACAACGCGTCGACGAACTCGAACGCTTCCGCCAAGACGTCGGCGGGTGAACGCGGATCTTGCTTCTCCCCCAACGTCATTCCCGCGCAGGCGGGAATCCAGTCAAGTGTGAAGTGACTTGTCGCTTATCAATCCGAATTGGGGACGTGTGACTTGCGTTCGTCACTATTTTTCACACGACATTATCGCGCGCCGGAGGGCCGTTGCGCAAAGGGTGCCACTGGTAGCTCGCTACCAGTGCCCGTTGGGCAACGTTTGACGTCATCTCTTCGCGCGATTTAGAACAATAATTCTCAAACCAAGTCGAGCGTAGCGAACACTGGAAGCGAGCTTCCAGTGGCACCTCTTTTGCGCACGGGAAGGGCAGAAAACTACTCCCTTCTTCCCCGTGGGGGAGAAGGTGCCGCAGGCGGATGAGGTGGCGGCGCAACACCTCGCGCAATTCTTGCCGCCCCCGCGACCAAGCGCATTCGACAACGACCAAACTCCCCAGCGTTGGCTCCCAACATCGTCGAACGATAGACTGAACCGTCGAATTGTTCGCCCAACCCGGGAGCCCAATCATGGCATTCACCGCGCACCACGCACTGCTCCTGCTGCTCTGCGTTTCGCCTGCAGTTCAACTTCAGCAGCAGGACACGAATAAGCCGGTTGGGCTCGCGGCCAACTATCCCGGCGATGCCCAAATCGCGAACGACTCGGACGTATTGTTCGCCGATGACTTCGAGTCAGGCAAGCTCGATCATTGGGACGAAGATCAGTCCGGCGGCGACGAGACGCGCGTTGCCGTCACAAACGAAGAATCCGCTGCGTACTTCGGCGCTCATGCCTGCCGAATGACGGCAACCCGTGGCAAGAATAACGGTGGCGGCCTGATCAAATGGTTGCCCGCAGGCCAGGACGAAATTTTCGCCCGCTTCTATGTCAAGTTCGCCGCGGATGCCGGCTATGTGCATCACTTCGTCCACATCAACGGCGAAGTGGAACGCTGGGGCAGCTTTGGCAAAGCCGGACTCCAACCGCAAGGCGATGACTTCTTCACCACCGGCGTTGAGCCATGGTTTGATTGGGGCAACAATCCGCCGCCAGGCAAGTGGAACTTCTACACCTATTGGCCCGAGATGAAGGCCGCCCCCGACGGAAAATTCTGGGGCAACAGTTTCCCAGCCGAGGATGGCAATATCCCCCGCGACGAATGGATCTGCATGGAAGTCCGCGTCAAGCTCAACACGCCCGGCGAGCGCGACGGAGAACAAACGCTTTGGCGAAACGGCGAACGGATCGCACACGTCACTGGCGTCAACTGGCGCACCACGGACAAACTCAAAGCGAATGTCTTCTGGCTGATGAGCTACGTCACGGAACGCGCCTTCGGCCACACGGAACAGCACGCCGGCAAACACACGGACACCGCCAACACTCAGTCGCACACCGTTTGGTTTGATCAGGTCGTCGTCGCAAAAAAGTACATCGGCCCCATGCGGTAGTGAAGTGGCGCAAGCAATTGAAGTAGGGTGGTCAAGACCCACCTTCCACAACTGCCAGCCACGAGCGATCGTAAGAGCCGCCACATACGAGCCATTTTTGCAAAGATCCCTGGCGCCTTGAACGGGAGGCCAGCGAAATGACCCTTCATGACGAATTTCCTTACGCCCGGTTATCGCCCCCGGCAACTCCTCAAGAGATTGCGCAGGCGGAGGCAACCCTTGGCGTAAAGCTGCCCGAGCCCCTGCGAGAATTCTATTTGGAATGCAATGGATTTCGCGAAGAACTCGGCAACGCCGCATACTTATTCGCGCTGTTCGACGAGGACTCCAGCGGGTCGTTGGTCACAATGACCAGGCTCTATTGGGTTGAGTATTCCAAGCCGTCGTTCAAGTCATTCATTTTTTTTGGTGGCACCAGTGGCGGTGCATGTTGGGGCATCAATCAACACGATCCAAGCGAAATCATCGCCTATCACCATCACATGGAAACGCAATACGAAGTTGTCGGGTCGAAAATCATCGATGTCTGGAAGGCCGATTACGCCAGCTACGATGAAATCGATCTGTGACATGGAAGCAGTGCAAGACTCGCAACTGCAGCCGACGTTGACGCCCGGTACAATGCAACGATGGGTAGAACCATTGTGATTTGTCTTGTTGCGTTCCTTGCCGGGGCTGTGGCTACCGCTGCGCCTTGCATAATTACAGCACAAGACGCCCATCTCGAAGAGGCCGCCAAAGGCCAAGAGACGATGGGCCCTGGCATCACAATCGTTCTAAGCTTGTGCGCGTCGCCAATCGGCGGCCTCGTCGCAATGCTGATTGCGCTGTGGTTCCTCAAACGAAAGCCAGCCTCAAGCAGTGCAGCAGACCCTTCGCCCAAAAAAGCTGGTTAGGGCAATGCACGCTTGAGGCGCGTAACATGAGCGGCTTCTACGCACGAAGTGAACTTTCGGACATTCGACTGATCGGGCACCGCGTGCAGATCTGCCGCTGACAGCGTGTTACCGGTCGGGCCAAAAGTGATTTCGGCATGCCTTGCCGGACGCTAACCCTCAAAATGACCGCAATCCTGGGCGTAACCCTGGCAAAATCGCCCGTGACCCAGGATGTAACGCCGGGCGCAACACCGGGTGTAACGGCGGGTGGTAACCCCGGGTGTAATCCAGGATGTAACGCCGGAATTGGATCTCGGCCGAACGGCATTTTTTCGCGCGAGATCCGCGCGTCGCAGATTTTTTTTCAAAACTCGTGTTGCCCACTGCGCAGCTTCCGTGGGAATTTGCCAGCTCGCTCTTTGGCAATTTGGAATTTCATCGTCGCGCGGCCATTGCTCGCCGCACAGGCCTGCTCAAGATGCATGAGTACGCAATGCAGCATCTCGTTGTGATGCAGCACGTCGTGAATTCGCGACAGGAACGCCAGCATGTTCTCGACCTTCGCGCGACGCAGGTGACCGCACAGGGGCAAAGTGTCGACCTGCCAGAAGTGGACGATTGCAATCAGCAAGCAGGCGACAGACGTTGACGATAGGAGAAACCGGGCCCGGGCGCCCGGCATTTCCAAAGCAATCGATTCCTTCGATTGCGCCTCTTGGTCGCTGGGAATTCCGCGAAGTGCGGAGCACATGTTGTTGCAAGAGCAGGTTGCGGCAACCACGATCATCTCGCTCGTGGCGCGGTCGACACCGCAATGCAGAATCTCTCGAAGGAGAGTGGCTATCAAGAGACGCAGCGATTGCGTTTGTGCCGTGTGTCGCTGACCTGCTGTGCCGAAGCGAAGGCCTTCGGCGGGCACTTGGCGTCATGATCGTGTCATGACGCCCGACTGATGCGCGTCGCGGGGGTCCACCGCGACGGATGGTTGACTTGGCGAAGAACGGATCGGCGAGCGTTCTAGACGAGTTCCTTGCGGGAGCCCACAAGCGTTTGCAGGCGCTGGGCGAGTAGCGCCGCATCAAACGGTTTCTTGAACGTTTCGTTGATCGCAGAGCGATCGAAGCTGGTGGAGCTGCCGTCATCCGGCAACAAGGCGATCAGCACGATCTCAGCAAACTCATTGTTGCGGCGCAGGTTTTGGCAAATCTGCAGGGCTTCCGTCTTGCCAATCGAGAAGTCGACAATGATGGCATCCGGATGGAAGCTTTCCGCTTGAATCCCGGCGTCAAACCCGCTGGAGGCCGTGGCCACCTTAAAGGCTTTGTTCTCGGGCAATTCACGTTTCAGGTTTTCAATCAGGACCTGATCCTGGGCCACGATCAATACCTTGGCCATGGTTTCGTCTTCGAGTTCTCCCAAAGGCATACCATGCTCTTTGAGGAACCGAATCAAGTATTCGCGGGGAATACGTCGGTCTTGGGAACCGGGGATCCGGTAGCCTTTCAGGCGTCCAGAATCGAACCACTTACTCACTGTGCGCGGCGCCACTTTACAAATCTTGGCGACTTGACCAGTTGTGAAGACCTTCATCGCAGGCTCTCCATTCTTCGCTTGGTTTGGAACTCCGCCGAGCTCGCGTCATGGCCGTATTTTTGGACCCACGGCACTTGTCGCTCTCTCAGCACATGCCCCTTGCTCCGTCGCAGGCGGGATTGCGATCCTTCGTCACCATCTCTGGGACCCGCCAAAACGAAACATCTGGGTCGGGGCTACTCTATGTTTCTCGCTTCTCCTTGGCCGCGGATCAGCTCCATCTGTCGCCGCGCCTAATGAATCCATCGGACATGCAAGCGTCGGAAGCACAGTGAAAATCCGTAAATTAGAGAAGCTTTGGGCAGCCGCTCCACAACCGATGTTCACTGCAAAACGTTGGCTTGCGCCTGGACGAACGGAACAATCGCGCAAGAGAGCGCGCGAAACCTGCCGAAGATTGCGGCGCGCGAATGGAGCGCGGCGCAACGGCAGAATCAGCGAACCCCCCTGGGTTATTGCCCCCGGCGCAAACACGAATTCCGCGCAAGGCCGGGATACCGTCCGAATGTTATTTCGAGAAAATCAGGGGCGCGACTTTAGACCGAATCTCGCGTGCGCAACGATCAAGGGGGTCAATCCAGGCTCTGCGCATGCGCCGAGAGCACAAAGATGACCGGGATTTCCGTGAAGAAACGGTGAAACCGTTGCAACGATTTCGGCGGCAATTTGCCGTATCGGTCCTTAACGATTATAGCGCGTTTGCATGTTATGTCGCGCAAGAGAGGACACGCGGCAAGTGCGAGTTGTTCGCCAACAATCGCGCATTGGCAATTTCTCGCGAGAGCGAAACGAAAATTGGCCAGGCACGCTCACTTTGCGCACCTGGCCAATTTGTTGGTTTCAATCAGGACACTCCGTCATGGTCAGTTGATGGCAATGCATTCATCGCCAGGCCAAGACGGCCGCAAGCATTAACTACTGAACGTCGCGACGTTCGCTTGCCAGCTTGGTCTGTGAGACGAACGGATTCACAATGCGAATCGGCTCGATAGCGGTTGTGTGGCTGTCCGCCGGCTTGCGGGGAACCTGCTTCACTTTGACGTACGGATTGTCAATTGTCTTGGGGGCAATCGCCGCGGCAAAGTCCACGTCCGGAGTTTGCACAGTTCCGGGATACGCGAACGGAGACCAACCGTAAGGTCGCGGCACGGGATAGCTGTAATAGACCGGCGGATGCAGGGCGTAGTACGGAATGTGGTCGCGGCCGTACAACGGGTAGTTTCCGTAACCATAGCCGTAGCCATATCCCAGCCCCAAGCCGTCTTGTGCGCTCGCTTGAGCCATGCCGAAGGACAAGAACATTGCCGCGCAGGCGGCCATCAACAAAACGCGCTTCATGGGTGAGCCTCGAAGTTGCAGCAGATCAATCGCGAGAGAATTGCGGCGCAATTCCATCCGGGTGGGAGTCAGGGGAAAGTTCGCGGAAATGATGCGGAGAACCCGCCAGCGAACTCGCAAACCGAAGAACGGCCCGACCCCCACTCGCCGAGGCGGCGGGCGGGGATCGAAGACCGTATGAATTCCACGCTAGTCGAAGACAAGCTTGTTGCAAGCAAGAAATGGCTTTCCCGCCTGTGAACATTTTCACAACGGGCCGATTATGCGGGCTGAATGACCCCGCTAACCAATCGTCGCAAGCCGTGTTATGTTAGGCACTTAGCTTGTCATTTACCGCGGGACACGTTCCGCACTTCGCTCGGAATGTCCATCTCTCAGAAGAACCACAACTCGCCACCGAATCCGCCTGTCGCATTCACAAAGTCGCTCAAGGAGCGTGCGCGCGAACTTGGCTTCGCCTTATGTGGTGTTTGCCCCGCAGTAACTCCTGGGGGACTGCATCACCTTGCGCAATGGCTGGATGCAGGCTACGCAGGCGAGATGACGTTCCTGGAAGAATATGCTCATGCCCATGAGCATCCGCGCTATGTGCTGGATGGTGCGCGAAGTTTGCTGCTGCTGGCGATGAACTATCATGCACCGCAACATCACGCACCGTACTATCGTGAAGAAGCCGGCCATGTTCTCGAGCCTGGCCATGGTCGCGTGGCCAGTTATGCGCGAGGAACCGATTACCACGATGTGATTCATGGCCGCCTCCGTGAACTGAAAGACTGGTTTCACGCGCAGCACCCAGCTGCGGCCGTGCGCGGCGTTGTCGACTCCGCGCCAATCATGGAACGAGAGTTTGCGCAGCTGGCAGGCTTGGGGTGGATCGGCAAGAACACGTTGTTGCTCAATCGACAACAGGGAAGCTGGTTCTTGCTGTCCGTGCTGCTAACGGATGTTGTTCTGGACTATGACGCGGCCACGGAAGTCGATCACTGCGGAACTTGCACGGCCTGTCTCGATGCCTGCCCGACTGATGCGTTCCCGTCGCCGTATGTTGTGGATGCGCGGAAGTGCATCAGTTATCTGACGATCGAGCATCGCACCCAAATCCCCAAGGAATTGCGCGCCGGCATGGGCGATTGGCTGTTTGGCTGCGACGTCTGCCAGGAAGTCTGCCCTTGGAATAACCACGCTCCCGAAGCGACAGAGAACAGCTTCCGCCAACACATCGCTGGTGACCACATTGACTTGTGCGAACTGCTGACGCTCGATGAAACCGAGTTTCGGCGTCGCTTCCGTCGCACTCCGCTCTGGCGACCGAAGCGTCGGGGGCTATTGCGCAACGCGGCGATTGTGCTGGGCAATCAACGCCACCGGCCAGCACTCCCTGCACTTGGACAAGCTCTGAGTGACGAGGAATCCATCATTCGCGGCGCCGCTGCCTGGGCGTTGGGGCAAATAGGCGGAGAGCAAGCGTTGCTGGCTTTGCGCGGCCGAAACACGGTCGAGACGGACCCAGACGTTTGCGATGAGATCGCCGCGGCGATCGCGCAATGCGATCAAAGTTCGCGTCTCACTGCCGATTGATCGTAAGTTGACAAGCAACGTCGCCACGCACTTCAAGAGATCACGGCGTTGGCAGTTTTCAGCGTGACCGGTTCGGCAAGGTCGTCATTGGTGACGACGTGGACTGGCGGATTCTCCTCCGCCTTGATGTCGGTCATCAGCCATGTGCGCTGATTTCGCACCACGATGAAGAACCCGTTGGGATCGCCAACGGCGCGGAACTGAGCATTCTTGCAGCGCTGTTCTCCCACGGCAGCGTCATTGACGCCGTAGCAATCAATCTTCAACAGGTCTTTCAGCTCCTGGTTGGTGGCACCGACATCCGGCACAACCAGGCCAATTTCGCTGGCGCACAACAAATCGTCTGGACCAAAGTCGCCGCGCGATGCGTTGTCGAGCCTGTGGTGAGCAATGAACTCGACAAGATTGCCGGAAGGATCCCAGAAATAGATCGAGTGAGCATTGAGCCATTCAAAGTGGACGATGTGGCTGCCCGTTGCCAGGTGGTCAATCAGCGGGGCTTTGCCACGCATCCACTCAATCGCCGCGGAGAGTTTGTTCTCCGGGATGTTGAAAGCAAAATGATAGACCACTCGCGATAGCTCTTGCTCCGTTTCAGCGAACTCGATCGTCGTTTCGCCAAACTGCAATGCAAGCGAGTCCGCGCAATCATCAACCAAGGGACAGCCCAGCGTCTTGTGATAGAACCGTCTCATCTCGTCGAGCCGATTCGCCTTGAGCTGCAACTTCGCGAATCTCGTTTGCGGTGCCAGCTTGGCAGAATCGCTGTTTTGTGCTTGTGCGTGCGTGCTGGCACCTGCCAAAAATGTGTGCGCGGCAGCCCAAAGTGACGTCTGTTTGATGAATTGGCGGCGGCTGCTGTCGGTCATGTCGAACTCATGTTTTTTGACGATGTGGCAATTCTATATAGCGGGAACGGCTCATTCGAGCATCAGCTTGTAATGGAATAACGCACGAGCGCTACATCCCAGGATTGGAATTTTCGCCCAGGCACAAGACCGCGCGAGCACACCTGCTAGCACGCGGCCAAACCGCTCTGGACAATTCCGCCCAGATTCCGCATAGTCCGCCGCCGCTTCTTCCGGAGTGCTGCGCGCGCCGCGTTGTTCCGGAAGTTGCGTGTATGCGACCAAAGGGATGTCACCCATGTCAGGTCGCAACTCCTTCTGCACTGTGACATTGCGGGATTCGGTCATGAGGCATTTAGGCAGTTTGTTGGCACTTGCGTTGTTGGCCGGATGTACGTCTCCGCCATCCAAGGTGGACCTGTTCTACGGACCGCAGCTGATTCCCCCGCCATCGACAGCGAGCAACACCGTGCCGACCGGCGGTGGACAACAACCGCCGCCTGGTGACTACTACGATCAGCCGCCCACTGGCGGAACGGGAACGGGAACCGGAACCGGGAGTGGTGGCTTTCCGTCCGGTGGCGGTTCCACTTCCGGAGGCGAATACGCGCCGCCTGGTGGTGGCTATGAATACCCCGGATCAACAAGCAGCAGCCGCAGTGGCACCGGCTTTCAGGAAGTGAGCAACTCCACGACAACAGGCGGCAACGCGACCGGCAGTTCCGCCGCCAGCGCGAGTGATCCGTTCTCTTCGTACAACAACACTTCCGCGCCGCCGCGAACATTCCCCGATGATGGTCGCGTTGCTCCGCGGAACAATGTGCCACAAAACAATGTGCCGGGCACTTCCGGGCAAACCACCCCTAACGCTGGCGGAAGCACGACCGGTGATCGGTATCAGAATTACACGCCCAGCGATGTTCAGCCAGACGACCAGGCAAGTACCACGCCGGGACGTTTTGTGCCGCCTTCGCAAACGCGGGCATTATCGGGCTCGGGCGTACAGCCGGTCAGCTATTCTCGCGTCGTGACGGAAGCCAACAGCGATGCTTCAGCAACTTCGCGCGGCAGCTATGACTACGACGCAAACTACTCCTGGCTGCGAGGGCAACTCGACTATTCGCAATCGGAACGACGCTGGAAACTTCGCTACATTCCCATCACCGGCGAGACCGACAACTTCGGCGGCAGCGTGATCCTCACTGGCCAGAATTTTGACGCCTTCCGCAGCGGTGAGTTTGTGACCGTCCAAGGCCAACTGGACGATCAGGAAGTGGAGAAAGGCGGCTTTGCGCCGTTGTATCACGTGCAGCAGATTATGCGCGTGGAGTAGTTATGAATTCCCAGGGTTGGCGAGCCGATCAAGTTCGCAAGCCCAAAATGTGCCGGGCTCGAGAGCGTTTGGGTCGATACGTTTCAAATCGGCCTGCAGCCTCTCGATTTCGTCGCAGGGCACATCACCATCTAAATACGCATCTTCTCCGTTTCGCTTTTCCGTCTCTAGGACGAGTTGGCGGTAACTGAGCAGCGACGCTGCCATTTGGGAAACCGTGGAGTTGATTAGAACTCTGCAGAATGCGTCATCGTGATTCAAGTAGACGACGGCACACTGGGTGGCCGTGTCTATGCAGACTGGATCCCCGGAGTCGTTTGATCCCACAACGACATAGCGGCTGAACGTCTCGTCGAGTACCCAGCGATGATCGGCCGCCACAATTTCGCCTTCAAAGTCCAAGAATGGGGCAGCCGACTCGGGGAGTCCACACGTGCCAAGGAACTCTCTTGTGTGCGTGTCCAGGGGAAATCTCTCTAATTCCACCATGGAGCGGGCAACGAGCGGATCGCTCGAAGAGTCAGCATTCCATTGTTGTGAGAAATCGCCTGGTGTCATTGACGGTTATCGTTAGCTTGCTCAAGAGTTGCCGCGGTTTGAGGAAGTTTGTGGGAATTAGCGTAGCTGCTGGCAAGCAGGCTCACAAACCACATCGAAATGCTTTTGCGTGCCGCCGTCTGGAAATAAGATATGTCTCAGCGTTGATCTTTCGTTGTGGCAACTTTCTACCACTTTCTGCAATCGTACGAGGTTCGCATGCAAACCACTCACGATAACTTTTCATGGTGGCGCGCGGCACGCTTGCTTATGACTCGATGGTTGCCACTTGCGATCATCGTACTGCTGGTCTTTGCGCCGAGTTTTGCGTTCGCCCAAGACACGGCCACGGACGCCGCGCAAGTTGCGGATGAAAAAAGCGCACCGCGGGTTGCCGAAGCCGAGCATGGGATGGTGGTTGCCGTTTCGCCGCCGGCGGTGGATGTGGGCGTGGCGATTCTCAAAGCCGGCGGCAATGCCGTGGATGCGGCCGTGGCGGTTGCTTTTGCGGAAGCCGTGACGTGGCCGCAGGCCGGCAACATTGGCGGCGGAGGGTTCATGCTCGTCGCGCCGGGCCGCAGTGCGGAAAATCAGTCGCCGACGTTTCTTGATTATCGCGAAACGGCTCCTGCCGCCGCCACGCCGGATATGTTCGCGCTGGGCGAGAGCCGGCTGACGGCGAAGTTTGTTGGCACGCCGGGAACGGTTCGCGGGCTGGAGCTTGCTCACAAGCAGCTCGGCAAGCTGCCGTGGCATGATCTTGTTGAGCCATCCATTGCACTAGCGCGTGACGGTTTTGAAGTCGGCGGTCCACTCGCGCGTTCGCTGAATGGGCTGCTCCGAGATCGGCGTTCCGCGGACAATGCAGAACTGCACCGCGTTTTCGATCACCCTGATGGCCGGCCGTGGCGGGCTGAGGATCGCTTAGTTCAGCCGGACCTGGCGGAGACCCTTGAGCGGATTGCCGCCGATGGCGCGGCAGGATTCTACACCGGAAAGACGGCGGAGTTGTTTGTCGCGGAGATGAAGCGCGGCAACGGAATCATCACGGCCGAAGATCTTGCCAGCTACGAAGCGAAAGAGCGGGAGCCGATTCAATCCACATTTCGCGGCTACGATGTGTTTGGTGCTCCGCCGCCGAGTTCCGGCGGAATCAGCAACGCGCTGGCGCTCAACATGTTGGAGCAACTCGATCTTCGCCAGCAAGATCGATTTGCGCCGCGGACGTTGCACGTGATGGCAGAGACTATGCGTCGTGTGTTTCATCAACGGGCCTTGTACCTGGGCGATGCCGATTTCGTTGAGATCCCGGATCACTTGACTTCCAAGAGCTTCGCGCGGGCGCTCGCCGCGAGCATCGATGAGCAGACGGCTACGCCCAGCCTTGACCTGGCAGGCGAGCTGGCGATTGCCGATGGCGGTACGAATACGACGCACTTTTCTGTTGTGGATGCAGACGGTATGGCCGTGTCAAACACGTATACGTTGGAGCAAAGCTATGGCTCTCGCGTGGTTGTGACCGGCGCTGGGTTCTTCCTCAATAATGAGATGGGCGACTTCAATCAAAAGCCTGGCCATACGGATGAGCGGGGTAACATCGGCACGCCGGCGAATGTGATTGCTCCCGGCAAGCGAATGCTCTCCAGCATGTCGCCCACGATTGTCATGCGAGACGGCAAGGTTGTGCTGGTCACCGGCAGCCCTGGCGGACGAACGATCATCAACACGGTGTTGTGCATTTTGATTAACGTGCTGGAATACGACATGGAGATTGGGGCGGCGGTTGATTCGCCACGGATGCACAACCAGTGGTTGCCGGATCGAACCACCGTTGAGAACACGCGTTTTGGCGAGACGCCAGCGGATGTGATTGAAGCCTTGCGCGGGATGGGGCACGATGTGCGAGTCTCAGGCGGGCAGGGCGACGCCCATTCGATTTCTGTGGATCCTGAAACCCACATGTTGCGAGGCGCGGCCGACAAGCGATTGAGCGGCAAAGCGGCCGGGTATTGAGACTTCATGCTTCACGTCGACTGAGCGAATGTTCGTCAAGCGAAAAAGAAACGGCCGCCTTGCTGAGCTTTGCAAGGCGGCCGTTTATGTTTTCTTGTTGCGACGACTCCGACCTACTTGAATGAGTAGTCCGGGTTGTTGGTGCTGAAGTCCATGTCCTTGAGCCCTTGGTTGAGCTTCAAGTTGACGTAGGTGTATTCTTCCAGCAGCACAGGCTTGCCACCGCGTTCTTGCGGCCAGCCGTAAGCTTCGTAGCGAATCGGCAGATTCAGTTCATCGTCGATGAAGATCCGCGCGATGTGGAAGCGGAATTCGCGACGTGGCACGGGATGCGTGAATTCCAGCATCGTGCAGACGCGATCGTTGACCTTGGCTTTCTTGGTGACACGGACTTCGCACTCGCCGTACTGGATGTCGTGGTCGCCAACTTCGATGAGTTGGCGCACGAGGTTGAGAATGCCGACCTCAGTGATGGGATAGCGGTTGCCTTTCATCGCCAGCGGACCTTTGGGATCCAGGGCGAAGGTCTTCAGCAGCGCCGCGAGTCCGGTCCCGTGAGCCATGAGTTTGTTGTCGTACGCGCCATCAACATACAAGGCTTCCTGGCCCTTCATGTTGGATGGAGCGAGGAAATACATGTACACGCTGAACGGCTCATGCCGGACCTTCATGAACATGTATTGGTGCTCGGTCAGTGTGCCGTCAACAAGCTCACGCTTGACGAGCGTACAGGTGTAGTCCTCAATCTTCTGGATACGGGGCAATTCGCCTTTCGCCCAACGCAAGGCTGGCATCATGGGATGCTCATCCTGCGTCGACTCCTCGATCTCGGGACGCAGAACTTTGTGTTCTTGGGCTTGTGCGTTGACTGCGCCACACAGTGCCACACCCAAAGCAATCAATCCCAGCGTCAACTTGGCGGTGACGCAGTGGCGGCTAATCTTCATGTTCTTCCTCGCCTGAGTCCGTGGCTTATTAGGTCGCGGGGGAAGTGGTGACTGTCTTGCGGGGTTGGTGACAGCCACCTTGTCGTCACGAGCGATAACAAATGCCAATGACAACGTTTTGCAAGCAATGAGAATGCAATTCTCGTTCCCGAATCACACGGGTTTTCGCGTTTCTCAGCTTGCTCGTGCTCGTCGTTGCACAGCTCAAATAATGTCAAAATGAGCGTGCGAATACGATCCATCCTCTTCGCTTCTATCGGAAGCATACGCGCAGTTTTACAATGCCAATACGGTATCCGGCAATCTCAAACCAAACCGCAACCCGGCACTTGCCCAGGCGGAAGAACCGTCTCATCTTGCCGCAGGCGAGTTCATGAGGGTGCTAGCACCGCTGTTTCTCAACATCGTTCCTTAACGGTCTATGCCTGTGTCGAGTCAAATCAACTGTGTTTGTGTGGTTTCCATGCCCTTCATGGAGAACACGTATCTCCTTTGGCAGGAAGGCCGCGATGACTGTCTGATTGTCGATCCCGGCACCGAGCCAGCGAAAGTGCTGGAAGCGGTCACCGAGATCGGCAAGACTCCCGCCGCGATCTTGAATACACACGGGCATGCGGACCACATCGCGGGAAATGCGGCCATGAAAGAAAATTGGCCGGACGCGCCGCTGGTGATTGGAACGGGAGACGCCGTGATGCTGACCGATCCCGGACTGAATCTCTCGCGAGATTTCGGCCTGCCAGTAATCAGCCCTGAAGCGGACGAATTGCTCAATGAAGGCGACGTTTACGAGTCGGCCGGTTTTTGCTTGCTGGTGCGGGAGATTCCCGGCCACTCGCCAGGCCACATTGTGTTTATTCAAGACGGCACTCCCGCTTATGTGATTGGCGGTGACGTCCTGTTCAACCGCAGCATTGGCCGTGCGGATTTCCCCGGCGGAAGTTTTGAGCAACTCAAAAACGGCATTCATGAAAAGCTGTTTACGTTGCCGGACGAGACCGTTGTGCTGCCGGGCCACAATGAGGCGACGACAATTGGTGATGAGAAGCGGCAAAACCCGTTTGTGGGCGCACCCGCTGGTTACACCTCTTTCTGATCTCTGTTTTCATCCGCGGAGATCAACTTGTCACGCACTTTAAAACTGACGATCGCCTACGATGGCACGGACTTTCTGGGGTGGCAGATTCAACCCCAAGGACGGACTGTCCAAAGCGAGCTGCAGCGCGCGACGGAAGAATTGACAGGCGAGGAAGTCAACATCCTGGCCAGCGGCCGAACCGACACAGGCGTGCATGCCCTGGGGCAGGTGGTCAGCTTGCGTACCGAGTCACAGTATCCGGCCGAAGTGTTTGTTAATGCGCTTAATGCCAGACTGCCGGAGGACGTAACTGTCTTATCGGCGGAAGATGTCTCAACGAACTTTCATCCCATCCGGGATTGCTTGACCAAACGATATCGCTACGTCTGGCGAGACGGATCCAGTCGCGATGTCTTCTCGCGGCGCTTTGCCTGGCAAGTCCATCAGCGGCTGGATGACATCGCCATGCATCGCGCGGCGGAGCAACTGTTGGGCAAGCACGATTTTGCCGCGTACCAGTCCACGGGGGCTCCCAGGAAATCAACAATCCGCACCGTTACGGAATTATCCGTTCGCCGCGGCAATCCGCTGGCATTATTCGCGCCAGCATCTCTCAGCCAGGATGCAGACAGCGACAAAGGGAGATCTGAGTCAAAAGACTTTGTTGTGATGGAAATAGCCGCGGACGGATTCTTGTACAACATGGTCCGGGCGATTGCCGGGACTTTGGTGGAAGTTGGGCTTGGTAAGCAGCCTGAGGCTTGGCCGTTTCAAGTTTTGGAGTCACGTGATCGCGCTCAGGCCGGCGCGACCGCGCCGCCACAAGGTTTGTTTCTGGTGGCTGCCGAGTATGCGCCTGTGTGACGAGTCTTACTCGTATTCGATCAGGCTGAACGGATTGTAATTCTCCAGGCGTTTCGCGCCGCCGAGGGCGTTCAACGCGATCAAGAATGCCGTCCCCATCACTTCGGCTCCGCATTTTTCGACCAACTGGCAACACGCTTCGACTGTGCCGCCGGTTGCGAGCAGATCATCCACGACCAGGACGCGTTGGCCTGCGGTGAGACCATCTATGTGGATTTCCAGCGAGTCCGTGCCGTATTCGAGTTCGTAATGAAACGCGTGCGTATTGAAGGGCAGCTTGCCAGGCTTGCGGACCGGGACAAAGCTCACGTTCAATTCCAGCGCCAACGGGGCGGCAAAGATGAACCCGCGGGCTTCTGCCGCGGCTACCGCGTCGATTTTCTCTCCCTGGTAGTTTGCGGCCAACTGGCGAATCGCCGCACGAAACGCATCAGGCGAAAGCAGCAAAGGTGTGATGTCTCGAAACAGAATGCCCGGCTGTGGGAAGTCGGGAATATCGCGAATGAACTCGCGGAGATTGACATCTTCGGCCATGGCAATGTCTAGAATTCCGGGGAGAAGGGCCTGCAAAACAAGGGACGCAGGCCGAATGATAGGGGCTGGGCCGCCAAAGCAAAAGGCAATCTGCCGTGAAGTTGCGGGCGCGAAGAAGGAAGAACGGGACAACGATCGATTTCCAGATCGTTACGGTTCGTTCCCATCGGCCGGCTCCAGCCAAATCTCCGTGAAGAGATCGTTTTGGCGGACCAGCAACTTTCGCTGTCGGGTGAGTTCCATCATCGCCAGGAACAGACCAACAAGCGATGATTTGATCGCGTCAGGCGGAAAGAGCTCAGAGAAGGCAAGTCGCGATTCCCTGGTCACTCGTTCATGGATCTGTTCCATGTATACGGAGACCGGCGTCTCGTCATAGACGATGTTTGTCGGCTGGACGGCCGAATGCTCGCGAATCACCCTGGCGAAAGCTGACACCAGGTCCCAAACTTCCAACTCGCGAACCGGGCGATCCTCCAGGTCCGGCTTCTTGGGGGCGGCATCTCGCGCCAAACGTGGAAATCGCCTTCGCCAGGCGGACGCGCGCTCATCCAAAGTGGTGGCCGCGTCTTTGAAGCGTTTGTATTCCAGCAATCGTTGAATCAGATCTTCCTGCTCGGCTTCGATCGTGTCTTCCGCCTCGGCACGAGGGAGTACAAGCCGGGACTTCATTTCCGTGAGCGTTCCGGCAACATCCAGAAAATCGCCGACGGAGTTCAGGTCTATCGACTCGATTGCATCAATGTGCGCAACAAATTGGTCCGCGATGGTAGCCAACGAGAGCGCGGTGACCTCCAACTCATGCTTTCGCACCAGGTAAAGCAGGAGATCCAAGGGGCCGGAATAGGCGTCTAGTTGGACGCTGAAACGTGTGCTTTCCATTGGTCCGCAAAAGCAGGCCAGCTTTTGGTGTTACTCGGCGGTCGACTGTGACGTGGGCTGCACAACCACAGCCGTGCCGAAGGCAAACAGCTCGGCTGCTGATGCCATGATAGAGCTGGTGTTGAATCGCATCGAAATAATGGCGTTGGCACCCAAGCGTTCGGCTTCTTGAACCATCCGGGCGATCGCTTCACGGCGGGCCTCGCTCAGCAGTTCCGTGTAACCGCGCAGCTCGCCGCCAACGATTTGCTTGAGCCCGGCCATGAAATCGCGGCCCACATGTTTGGCTCGTACGGAGTTACCGTGGACCAGGCCCATCACTTGGGTAACTTCATAGCCAGCGATGGATTCCGAGGTGACTAGCAACACGTTGCGTACTCCTGTTTGCGGATGTTTTTCGCCACGATGAAGTGTGCGATCCAAGGTTGTACGCTTTGCCTACCAGCTATCGCAACAGAAATCAAACTGCGCCGGCGACTGCAGTCTTCTTGCGGTCCGCAATGATTTCTTCCGCCAAGGAGTGCGGCACCTTCTTATAGCTGCCAAACTCCATGGAAAACGTGCCTTGGCCCTGCGTCATGCTCCGCAGATCCGTGGAATAACCAAAGGTCTCAGCCAGCGGGACCTCGCCTTCGATTCGGGCGGTGCCGCCTTCATGGTGCGTGGCGACAATCATTCCACGGCGCGAAATCAGATCGCCGGTGATTGAACCCTGGAAATCAACGGGAGCCTCGACTTCGAGCTTCATCACCGGTTCCAAGAGGGCTGGTTTTGTACGCGAGAAGTTCTCGCGCATGCACGTCTTGGCACAGGTCATGAATGCCATGTCAGAGCTATCGACTTCATGATAGGAACCGTCCTCTAACACAACTTTGAGGCCAACAACCGGATACCCGGCGATGGGACCTTTGGTGCAGAGTTCGCGGAAGCCCTTCTCCACGGCCGGAATGTATTGCTTGGGAATTCGCCCGCCGACAACGGTTTCTTCAAAGAGGAAGGTTTCTTCCGCGTCATCGGGAAGCGGCTCCATATAGCCGATGATGTGCGCAAACTGACCCGAGCCGCCGGACTGCTTCTTGTGGCGGACGTCAAATGTTGCCTTCTGAGTTGGCGCTTCGCGATAGTTGACCTTCGGCGCACCGACCTCAACTTGCGTCTTGTATTCGCGGCGGATGCGTTCCAGGTAAACGTCGAGGTGCAATTCGCCCATGCCGGCGATCAGTGTCTCGCCAGTTTCTTCATCTGTGGAAACCACAAACGTGGGGTCCTCACGACGGAATCGTTGGAGAGCTTTGCTCAAGCGGTCCGCTCCGTCGCGCCCCATGGGAGCAACTGCCATCTTGATGACAGGTTCCGGCACGTGCATGTTTTCCAACGTGCAGTACGGATACTTGTCCGCGTACGTGTCGCCGCTTGCGCAATCGATGCCTTGCACGGCGACGATATCGCCAGCAGATGCTTTGTCGATTTCTTCGCGTTCGTCCGCGTGCATGCGGACAATTCGCGCGACACGCTGCTTTTGGCCAGTCCGTTGGTTGTAAACGGTTTGGCCTTTGCTCAAGGTGCCTTGATAGAGCCGAATGAATGTCAGCGTGCCGAACGGGTCTTCAACGATTTTGAAGGCCATCAACACCAACGGTAACTGCGGCTCCGGCTTCAGCTCCATCTTCGCGCCGATAGCGGATTCGTCGTCCGACTTGACGTTCTCATGCACGAAGGCAGAGATCTCGCACTCGGGCGGAGATGGCAGATACGAGTTAATGGCGTCCAGCAACAGTTGCACGCCTTTATTGCGATAGGCCGTGCCCATGAAGACGGGCGTAATCTGCTGACTGACCGTGGCGTCGCGCACGACGGCTCGAATCAGATCTTCGCTGGGAGTCTCTTCCGAGAGCAGCAGCTCCATGAGTTCGTCAGAGTACATCGCGAGCGCCTCGAGCATCTGGCTGCGGGCGGCATCCGCCGTGGCTTGCAGGTCAGACGGAATCGATTCTTCGCGAATTTTTTCGCCGTGATCGCCATCAAAATAGATGGCTTTCATCGTGATGAGATCGACAACTCCCTCAAAGTTGGCTTCTTTGCCGATGGCAATTTGCATGGCAATGGCGTCACAGCCCAACTTGTCTTTGAGTTGGCCGGTGACCTTCTCCGGATTGGCACCGGTGCGGTCCATCTTGTTGATGAACGCCAAGCGCGGCACGCCATATCTCCGCATTTGCCGATCAATGGTCAGTGACTGAGCCTGCACGCCGCCTACGGAACATAGGACAAGCACAGCGCCATCAAGAACGCGGAGCGAGCGCTCGACTTCGACCGTGAAGTCAACGTGGCCCGGTGTGTCGATCAGGTTGATCGCGTGGTTTTTCCACTGAACGCTGGTGGCGGCGCTGGTGATGGTGATTCCGCGCTCTTTCTCCAGTTCCATGTGATCCATGGTGGCGCCTTCGCCGCGAACTTCCTGCACGCGATGAATGCGACCCGCATAGAACAAGATCCGCTCGGACAAGGTCGTCTTGCCGGAGTCGATGTGAGCGGAAATACCGATGTTTCGAACGTTCGCCAGGTTCATGATCTTCAACTTAAACGTTTGCGACGTCCCAGAGTCTGGTTCGCCTTTTGACTGTAACTTGTGTGGCCATTTAGGCTTCTTGCGAAGAATATCTTCGGCAAAGAAGCCATACTTTGACCAGCTACCTTATGACGCACGAATTGACCGCATGGTTCGCCGTGGAATCCGCGACCGCGCAAGGTCACGCAAGCAGGCCCTGTTCTTCAAGATTTCCATTCCCGAACCAGGCCGGTAACCACAATCCGTCGAGGCCATGCTGCCCGCCAGGTTTGCCGGCTTTCGGATTCACACCGAAGGCCGTCCCTTTGAGATCCCGCCAACTCCGCAAGCTGCGAAGGATGATCTCAGGTTGCCGCAGCCGACTTGCTGAGAGGTACCAGCCCTTGGTTACCGCATTCCCAGCAATTCGCGATCTCTCGTATCCAATCTACTCAAGCACTTGATCCAGGGGAAAGGCCTAAACCCGCGCACTTCATTGGATTTACGCGAAATTCGCGCCATCTCAATGGTTGCGAATGCCCTGGCGGCCAGATCGGCATCTCTGAGGCCAACTGTGGATTGTGCTAGCCATCAACTCCAGCGTTGCCAGCGGCAGCGTCATCTACGCCATCAGCCGATTCTGGGGCTGGCGGCATGTGGATGGCTGGCTCCTCTTGGCCGATTTCGTGCAAGCAATGCAGCAGCCCTTTCTCAGTGCAAACATAGATCCGATCATTGACCTGATTGCATAAGCGGATCTGCTGATCCACCAGCGAGATTGCGCCAACGGGCAGACCTGTCGTTCGATCCAAGGCGACAAGCTGGTTGATGGAATCGATGCCATACACGCGGCCGGGGCTGGCAGCGACAAACTGAGTAATGCCGGCACGATACCAGTTTTGGGCTCCGGCGGAATTGAGCGAGAAGAGCCCACCTTGGCTTGTGACGACAAACAGACTGTCTTCGACGGCGACTGGCGGTTCGTAGATGGTCGAACCAGAAGCGAATCGCCAGATGGCAAGCCCGTTGCGCTCGTGCACGGCGCTGACATAGCCGTTGCGAGTTGCAACGTAGATGTAAGGTGGCCAATAAACGGGCCGGGTGGCGGCCACGTCGGTTCCATCAAATCGTCGAGTCACTCGCGTGGAGACCTTGTCCGCGATGAAGAGGCGGCCATAGCGTGTTTGCCATGAGACCGTTTCGTTAGTGACCACTGGAGAGAACTCGACGGGCGCTCCCGATGCATAGCCCCACTTCTCTTCGGGATTATCAATATTGAATGCGGTCATTGCCCCATCAGCTCCCGGGACATAGACCCACTTGGCGCCAATCGCCAACGGGGCAACAGGGGCGCTATGCAAACGAACCTGCCACAAGGTTTCGCCTGTCCCGCGATCCATGACGAACAGGTCCGATCCGTTGACCATCGCGACGTATTGGCGGTTGGCGACGGGCGCTTCGACAGGACGCTTGGGATTGCCGACAACTCGCACCCAATTTGTACGACCAGTCTCCGCATCAACCGAGTGCAGAACGCTTTGTCGTGTGAGAACGTAAACCGTTGCGCGATTGAGTGCCGCATCTTCCGTGGGCGTTGCGGCGGCTTCGCCTTGAACAACCTCGGTCGTATCGTCCACAGACACTACGCCTTGCTCTACGCCTTGTGCGCCTTCGGCCAATCCAACATCGTCATGGGCAACAGAGTCCTGCAAGCTGCCTGGTTGGTAGATCACCACCGCTTCCACACGATCGCGGGAAGGATCCAGGTCAATTTGCGCAAACCAAGACCTCTCCAAGCCCAAACTTCGCGCCATAGAGCGGGAAATAAGGCCGTTTCCACGGACTTGTGCCTGGCACAGGGCAGCGGACATGGCAAAGGCAAAAACTGCAAACAACAGGGCAATCTGAGATTGGCGCTTCATTGCGGTCTAGGGGTGGGGACAAAGGCAATCAGACATGCAGACCGTACGTTTTGCGCACGGACGAACACGGATACTTGTACAAACTCACTGCGTATTCTAATCCGCCCAATCGGCCTACTCACGAAAATTCGCGGCTTGAATGTGGCGAATTCGGCCGGCAAGCAACCCCTTCCGATTGTTGGCGGCCCGCAAAAATGTCCGCGCTGGTGGATGTTGCCCCGCCTAGACCAACCCCAGACAGAAGTCTAGGATGAGCCGTTTCCACGATAACGCCGCATTTCCCAGCCCTGTCTTGGCTTACGATGACCGACGAGATCTCAATCGTGCGCTGGAATTCCGGCGATCTGGCTGAGATTTCGCGAGAGGTGCTGGGATATCTCAACTTCTCCGCCGGCAAGAGCGATCCGGGGTTTCTACGTCGTTTGGCACAGTTGCATGACTGGGCAGTCGACGGAGATTCCGAGGCGGGCAACCAGCCGGATTCGAATGCGTGGAGCCGAATCCATGAGTTGCTCCAAAAACGGCTTGGTGAGTTACAAACGTCGCCGCCAGCCGGGAAAGAAGCCGTCTACCAAGACTGCGAGCAGGCCACCGCTGTTCTTGATTTGACCCTGGCCAGGCTGCTGCCTGCGTATCGCGAATTCCACCGGGACCTGCTGAGCCATTTGCCAGAGGTCGAACAATTCAACGGGTTCTTTGTTGGCCGTGCCTTCGAGGCGGTTCTCGAACAAGGAAGCCCATGGGACGAACCGGACCGCATCATCGACGGTGCGTTGCGCAGACTCGGGGATTTCGTCGGACACCGGCCTGTTGCTGTTTTGAATGATTCGCGACGGATGGAGCCTTATTCGCGCGAATGGACTCGCCCAATTCCGCTGTATGTTCGCGGCGCGGGAGTTGCGCCCGGACCCCATGCGGAGATCGTAGCGCGCGCACTGCAGATCCTGCAGGAGACGGAACCGGCAATCTGCGAAGTGGCGGAATTCTCACTGGAGCGGCTGGATGAGCTTGCCTTCGATGGTCGGGCTTATGATTTCGACCATCCGGCGAACAAACGCTTGAACTATCAGTTTGGCCAGTGGGATCCCCACCTGATTGACAACAGCGGGTGGTACCGGCGGTTTGTGCTGACGGATGTGACCCTGCGCACGCTCAATGTCGCCGTGATGGATGACGGAACGGTTGACGAGTATCGCCTGACGGAGTCCGCGGCAGTTCTTGCGTGTGTCTTACTGATGGCTGCTGGCGTCAGTGGTGCTGGGCCGGACTCGCACGATTCCAACGTTACATTGGCGACGCTTGTTTCGCGTATCGCGACCTATCGTGATGAGTTCTATGCGGAACTCCTGAGGCGAACGGGGGCCCCGCACGGGGACAAACTCCGGGAAGAAGCCAAAGTTCGCCGGCAACCATTCGGAGCCATTCGGCAGGAGCTCAACCAGCGGTTGGCTCGCCTTCGCGCACAACAACAGCAGCAGGTCTTTCTGGCGAGGCTGTACGCACGGATGGGTTTCTTCGAAGCGAGCAACCGCCAATCAGTGGCAGTGCACGTCGCTTCGGCACGGATTCAATGCGAAATAGATTGTCATCTTTCCAGTGGGCAATTGCAGGTGATACGCGGCCAGCACGAGTCGGCTCACCAGCATGCCAAAGCCGCGCTGGAATTGCTTCACCGCGGGATTGAGTGTGGCGCCATCGTAGATCCCTGGTCGATCCTGGGATTTGCAGGCCAGTTCAGCTTATTCCCAGCAATGGAAAACACCGTCCGCGATCATCGCATCCACCAACTTGTGCACACTGTTGAAGCGATGTTTGGGTTGTGGGGGCGGTTGGAAGGCGTTGCGGCGGCGGTCGGAGACGAACCGTTGCGGCAAGAGATCCATCAACAAATGGGCGAACTGGCGACCTGGTGGGATCAATTCGCCAGCGCCGAAGTGAGCGACGTTGGAGGGTTTTCCGGATCCGACGCAGCACGCAGCGCACAGCACGTCGCGGGCTCCCTGGACGATTGGCATCGAGCCGGCGCTTCCGCTGGCGACACCGCTTTCTGGGCGGCCAGGATCGACGGGTTCAACTCGGCCAAAGCCTACGCGATGGTTGTGGATTCTTTGTTGCAGCAAGGTGACCTGGATGCCAGTCAAAGCCTGCTCATGCATTGGCTTTCCCGTGGCGATGCCGTCACGCTCAAACAGGGCGAGTATTCGTTTCATCGACTGGCTCGCCGTTGGATGCAAACCGCGCTGACCGTTCAAGCAAGCGCCGCTGAAACTCGCGGCACTGGTGAAAACGATGCTGGCGACAACGATTCTGGTAACAACGAATCCGACGATGATGAATCCAGCGGCGAAGATTCACCCGCTCAAGATCAGGGGGCACCAAAGCCGTGCTGCCAGCGAGCAGTCAAGTTCCTTGAATACCTGGACGCGAACGCGGACGACCATGCCCGCGTTCCGGAATTCGGCTGGAAGTCATTCAACACTGACGATCCTCAGGAATACTTCGACGACCTGGATGAAGCGGACGACGAAGAAGATGATATGTTCGCCGCGGCCTACGAAGACGTTTCGTACATAGATTCGACCGACGACGGTAGAGAAGGGGCCATCTTTGATCCGCACGAGGAACAAGAAACTCAATTTGAGTGGGAAGAGGAAGCGAAGCGGATTGGCCGTCGGTTAGCTTTCTTCAAAACGTGCGCAGACCTGTGGACCATGGCCGCCGATCACCCTGGCTTTTCCAAAGTTGCCGGCGGTGACCGCCTGGCCGACTGGTGCAAACAATTGCATCGGCAGCGTGTGGGACTGCACCGATTGTTGGGCGAGCTGCACCATCGCGATATCAAGTCGCCACGCTGCGAGTCCGACGCGTTGTTGGAGTTTGATCGCAAGCAGCGCGTCCGCGAGTCATTGCTGGAATCAACGATTGAGACAAGCGTCTCGATTGTCTCAGCCTTGCTTCGACTCCAGGCTCTATGTCCACCCGCTGCGAGTGAAACTCAGCACCCAGAAGAGTGCGAAGCCACGTTTTCATGGGAGGAAACTGCGGTCACGGCCTGGCGTGAAGCCGGTCAACACGCTGCCGACTCAAGCGCCGGGGGCGCCGTGGCATCGCTGCTTGATGAATTGGCGAATGAACCATTGCTCTATGTCCCATCCGTGCGTGGTGGAAGCCCTTGGAAGATTGTCAACGCAAGAGCTCTTCAGGCTTTGCTGATTGACTTCGCCAAGTTGCTGCCGCGTTGGGGGCTTGTCTATGAGGCTTGTCGGCTGATCGAAACGGCGCGGCTGATGGAAGTCACCCATCCGCAAGGTCAACATGCCGTCAGCGAGTTCGATCGGCTGTTTCGGATTGCGTTTGCGGCACTGGTGGAATGCACAATCCGCGCGGTCCACAACGGTGGAGACAAACTGAACGAATCCGATCTGCTGGAATCACTCAATTCCCTGGCGGAGAGGCTGCTTGGGCCATGGCTGGCGCACAGCGCATCTTTGCGATTGTCCGTTGCCGAGACTTTCCTGGAAGAGCGGCCGTGGAAGGAACTCGTCAAGTTTGTCCATAAGTACGGACGTGAGCTGTTTGTTCCGCGGTTCTTCAACGAAGGGAACCTGCGGGCCATTCTTCATCAAGGAACTGAGGACTACCTCAGCAACTGGATTGAGGGCAACCTCGATGACGATGACCAACTGGTCAAAGACATTGAGGACGAGACGATTTCGCTCCAAGTGGCGGCAACATGGCTGCAGGTGATTGTCCAGGCGATCCTGGAGAATGCCGTTGAATACAAGGACTACAACTACACGACGACGCAATCGGACCGCGGGGATCAACTCGATAGCTTCCTTGACTTGCTAAGGTTGAAAGCTGGCTACGAGCGGATCAATTGGAATCTCTCGCCGCTTGTGATTGCCCATGATGTGCTTGTACGCCAAGGCGAGCACGATGCGGCCGACTTATGGACGCAGGGCGTTGCCGAACAAACCGCTTCCGCTGCGGACCACTACCTGGAGCAGTACGAAAAACTCGTCAGCAAGCACGGGATGCGACTTCGTACCGTTCGCGATCTCTTGGAGGAGCGATTCGTGCGACCGCTGCGGGTAAGCAAGGCTCTGGCCTTGATCGAGCCGGCCGTGCGCGAGCTTCGCCAGGCAAAGCAGGACGGCATGGCGGCAACAGCGCTGGAAGCTGCTGTGGATGATCTGGCTGCCGAACCGACCGGCGTGGGGCTCGACCATCCCGATTGGTTGCTGGACCTGGCCGGAGAGTTGGAGCGCGTCGACGCGCGCGTTCGCGAAAACCGCTTAGACCACAATGACGATGAGTCATGGTCGCCGCTCTCGTTGGAACAACTGATGGGCCAACTCGAGAAGTGGACCAAAGAGTATGAGGCTTAGCGTCCTCGCGCCTGCCAATTGGCGTTCTGATTCCGAGGCGTTATCCACCAAGGCTTGAGGCGTATACATCGAATGCGCGCCGGTCAAGTTTTTTGCGAATCAGCGAGTTGGTGGACGCACTAGTGCAAAACACAGTGTCTGCACCGGCACGCAACAACACGAATTTCATACGATATTCAGCGCTGTGCGCGCTAGGGAACATGTTGGGTGTGAGCGAGAAAACCGCGCCGCCGCAGCGATCCCCGGGAAAATCTTCGGCAGGTGGCTGAGCTTCGTTCTCATGATCGTGCATCGACGCGTGGCGCGCACTCATCACCCGCATACAAATTGCCCACGCGGATGCGAATTACTTCGGCGCAACTCTTCAACGCGCCAATGCGAGTAAGTAAGCGCACAAAAAACGCCCAGGCTGAATGATTCAACAGCCTGGGCGAGTTTGTTTCTGTGAGAATGGCAGCAATCAAAAACCACCGTTGAATTGCTGGTTCTGCATTTGATTTTGGAGATCTTCTCCGAGTCCAAACATTGCCAAACCGAACATGGCCCAAACCGCAATGAACGCGACAAGTTGAACAATGAATGACAACGTGTAGATCATCATCACGTTTCTAATCTTCCAAGCATCCGCGTTTTGCCAGCCAACAACAAGTGTAATAATGTACCCGATGATTCCGGTACAGAACGCGAGTACGATCGAGGCAACTCCAAGTCCAGTTTGTCCATTTTGGAACATCTTGACGACGACAACAATAAAACAAACAAACGAAACGAGTCCCGCAATACCCATCAAGCCAACCAGCAGGAGTTCCATTTCAATCCCCTCTCTTAAGGTGTGTAATTTGCCAACCAGACGGCAAACCAAAGTATCAGAAAACAAACCGCCAGGCTAATTAAGAAACCCACCACGTCCGCGAGTGAAGGTTTGTTGAATTCAAAACTGCTGTTGGGGAACAGCTTCTTGTCATCAAAGCGCTGGGGATTTGCGTAAGACTCTTGCAGTGCCGCCTGATCATTCTTCGGATCGGGTTCGACCGGTGTGCGCATCTTCACGTAGTACCGGTCCAGCGACTGTTTGTTGTTCCGGGGCGTGATCAGGCTGAACAGAATCATGATCACAAACGGAGTAATAATCTTGGCCGGCAAGCGAAGCGTCTCAAGCATTGCGTTGGAATACGAAGTCAGGTCGAGCCCCATCCATTCGTAGAGCATGAAGTCGAGATTGAAGTCGCCTTGGCCTTCGTACTCGCCGCGGCGATACATCACCAAGTGGGTTGTGTTGTCTTCAACCGTGACCTCGGCAAGTTCAAGGAACGTATCGTTCTCGTAGCTTGGATCGTCTCGCTTGAGGGCCACAGGCGGCTTTGTCCAAAAGATGCTGCTTCCACCGGACTTGACTACACGGACCAGGATTTCATCGCCAACGTCAAACTGTTCAACTTCCGGCGTGAAGCCGTCAATCCCTGGTTCATAGGAGTCCACGATGTATCGTGCCGCATCCGCATTCTCAGTTTCTGCGGGAATGCGGAAGCGAGTGGGAACGAACCCAAAGTCACCCAGCGCCTTTCGTACCGGTGCCAGTTTCTGTTCGAGAGTGTCCCCGGCCGCTTCGTCAGGATTGGCTTGAATGTTATCACGCATGGCAATCACCGCGTTGCGGCGTTCCACGTCCACCTTCGAGGCAGGTCGCAGGGCGTAGCTCTCGACGATCCGATTTGTCGCGGCAAATTGCTGGTCTTGGCGAAGCCCGGAACTCAAATAGGGCAAGAAAATCGGCAGCAAGAAGAACAACAGCGTTGAGACAATCACCGTCAGCCAGGCGGCCCATTTTGTCGCCCGCCGCCAGAAGATTCCCACCCAGAACGTGCCAAAGAAGATTGCCGTGATTTCCCAAGTGGCTTTCAACTGGCCGAAAACGTCGCGATAGAGCATCGCCAGGATCATAGCGCCGGTGATGATCACCGCGCCCACAATCCTGCCTGCCAAGACGCCTTGTTTCTCCGTGATGTTCGGATTGATATACGGCGCATAGATATTGCGAACGACGAGTGCCGACGTAACGAGCATATAGCAGTCCGCGGACGACATCAGCGCGGCCAGCAAGCAGGCGAGCATCAATCCCACGAGCCCCGGGACAAGCAAATCGCTGCCCAAGATTTCTTGCGAGGCGACCCCCCACGCCTGATCCGGGTCTTGGACGATCCGCATATCGCTGGCAAACAAAGCCAACACAATTAAGCCGGTGAACGCCCAGCCAACGGTACAAAACCGCTTCATGAAGTTTCCGGCCACCAGGCCAACTCTGGCGCTATTCTCCGTCTTGGCCGAGCCACCGCCTGTCGCGATAAAGTGCGGCTGAACGACAATGCCCAACAGATTGAGCAACACGATCGCCACAATGTAGTACAGCGGAAACTCGCTGCTCCCTGCTGAACCAATGATCTGAAAGTAGTCTGGCGAAATCCGCTCGTGCATCTCCGTGAAGCCTGCGGAGATGGAAGTGGAGCCGGCATCTTTGGCCAGCAACTGGAGTCCGGTGGGAATCAGGATCACGGACAACAGGATGATCAGCACGCCTTGGATCAGGTCCGTCAAATAGGCCGCGCGCAATCCGCCCAGGATGCCGTAGATCATGATCACAACGCCCATGATCGGCAGCACGACATAAAAGACATCCACGTCACCAAACATCGGCAGCGCCACGGTCTTGCCAATCAACGGCGTCACCACTTTGCCAACGGCGGAAAACGCAACTGACAAATACAGCATGTAGAAATAGATGGCGAACAGCGCGTAGGCGGCGCCGAGTCCCTTGCTCTCGTACCGCTCAACAAACCAGTCGCCCAGGGTGAGATGCCGCATCCGCCGATACCAGACTCCAAAGATCCAGTAGAACGGCGTAATGAACAGCCAAAGCAAGACGCTCCAGATTCCAGAAAGTCCGCTGGTGAAAGTCGTCTTACCCAGCGCTACGGGGTCATTGGCGCCAGTCCCCGCGCCAAATGCTGCAAACGCTTGAATGACCTTGCCGAATGACCTTCCGCCCATGAAATAGTCTTCTTGGGCTTTGACCTTGCGCATGGCCCAAAGACCAATCGCGGCCATTATCAGGAAATAGCCGCCAAGAACGAGCCAATCAACGTAAGTCATGGGAAGAATGAGCGTGAAAATTGCATTGGGCCGAGCACCAACGCGAGCCGCGAATCATTCGTGACTCGCATTCGGTCGCGCTTGCCCGAAATCTGCGATAGCGGTGCTTGAGATCGTAATGCCCAAGTTGGCCATTCTCAAGAGATTACGTCGCATTGCGCTAGTTCGTACCGCTGCCGAAAAAACACCCAAAGAACGGGTTTTGTTGGCAAGCGTTGGGCGTGGCGAACGAAACACCTCCCTCACTTTCTTCCAGTCAGAGTTTCCACCCCGACGCGCAATCGAGTATCCTGGACTGCCTTCCGCAAAACGGCCTGGCTCTCCCCATTCGATCGCCAAACAAGGAGATTTCCATGCTCCTCCTCGCAGAAGCCTCAAGTACATCCATAATCGACATCATGGCCGGGTTTCCCTTCTGGCTGTGGATCGTCTTCGCTGGGATGGGCTTGAGCCTGATCTTTGGGTTGACCCAGATGTTTATGAACCACCGAGAGCGGATCGAGCAAATCCGGCATGGCCAGGTGCCGCCAAAACAGGACGAATAGTCCAACTTATTCCGCTATTTGCGAGACCGAATGAAACCCGCAAGCCCCCCATTGCGTCGATTCTGCCGCGCTGCGGCCTTTTCCGCCGTTTGTTTTGCCTGCTTGAGCGCGGTTGGCCTTTCCGCGTTCCGTCAGGAAGGGGAAGTGCCGGTTTCGAGCTTCGCCGCAGCCGAGGACTTGATCGCGATCGTCGGAACATACACGGCCGAGGTCGCGTCGATCGTTGATGACGCGGATGAATTTGCGAAAGACGATCGCAGGACTCGCGTGGGTGAGTTGGCCGAGTCGATCCAAGCCCTGGCGTTGGCGCTGGCGCGACATGATCAGCTTCCTGATGGCAAAACTGCGTCACAATTCGCGGCGGCCCATAAAGCGGCAGGCGATTTGTATTCAGCCAGCGAGCACGCCGCCGCGACATCAGCATTGGGTGAATTGAAGCACGCCCTGGAAGCCGGGGCTGACTCGGAGCGCGCGGTGCCCGAATGGGGCTGCACGGATCAAATGTATGACTTGATGAATCAAGTCCAATTGTCGCTCAGTAGCGTCAGTCGTGGCATGCGCCGGCTCGAGCGCCGGCCTGATCCGGTCGCGCAGAACGCCGCTTTCCTCGCAGTGGTCGGTCATGAGACTCGCTATCTAGCGCCGCAAGATTTGAGTGACGATTTGAAGAAGGTCTGGAGTGACCTTTCCCTGGAGATGCGGGACTCTGCCAAGTCGCTAAACGCGGCGGCCAAAGCCAAAGATCAAATGACGGCCGAGGAAGCAGCCACTCGTCTCACCAAAAGCTGCGATGACTGCCACGCTCAAATCCGTGATCGGCGGCCGTAAGCCAGCCGGTGTGGCAGTCCAGCCGGTTTGACCGTTGACCACAATTTGGTCAACGTCCGCGCATTCGCAACAATGGCCGAATAGCTGTGAGCAAGGACTATTACGCGGCTGACCTGGCGTACATCCATGATGTGGGGTTTTGCCACCACGTCCGCAGGATGACTCAAGCGATCCTTCCATTGCTTGGCGAGGCGACGAAAGAGAAGCTGGTTGTGGATTTGGGGTGCGGTAGCGGAGTCTCAGCACATGCTCTTGCCAAAGCAGGGTTCAAAACGCTCGGCATCGATTATTCAGCCGAGATGATTGCCCTGGCGAGAGCACGTGACAAGCAAACAACCTACCGCCAGGGGAGTTTCCTTGAAGCTGAGATCCCCGAATGTCACGCCGCCTTGGCGATCGGCGAGGTGATCAACTATTTGTTTGATCCCAACAACAAGAAGACGTCATTGAACGCGTTCTTTCGCAAAGTCTTCAAAGCCTTGCGGCCAGGGGGTTGGTTCATTCTGGACTTTGCTGAACCGGGACGGCACACGGCTTCAAAGCAGTCATTCGTCGAAGGCGACGATTGGGCCTGTGTGGCCAAGTACGAACATGACAAGTCTCGCCAAACTTTAACGCGGCAGATTGTCTCGTTTCGCAAAGTCGGCCGATCCTATCGCCGTGCCGAGGAAACACACGTCCAGCGCCTGTACAAAGCCAGCGAGATTGCCGGGAGCTTGCGAAAGATCGGCCATAAAGCACGCGTAGTTCGCAAGCTGCCCAACTACCAATTGCCACATGGCGTCGCTGCAGTCTTCGCCCGGAAGCCTGCATGACACAAGAAGAGCGCTTTGCTTGGCGCTATTGCCGCAGCCATGCCTCGGCAGCCTGGTTCGGTGCGGCGTTGAACGCTTGGGCGAAAGCCGCTTCAAATTCTGTTCCTTCCCGCAACAGACGGAGCAGGTTTTGAAAGCCGCCGCCGTTTTGCATTAAGAACACCGCGAAATTGTGCTCCAGTGCCGCGGCAGATTCCTGCGGAAGGTTGCCGTTGAGCAGTGCGTTTGCATTGCGGACTTGGGCTTTGGCCGCCGGCGCTGTCTCGATCCAACCGCGAACAGAAGCATCTCTTGGATGCAGTCGAGCTGTGACTTCGCGGGCAACGCCTCCGGAAAACCAATCGGGGGTTTGCCCAAGACTGCTCAAGTACAGTCCGGCGATCTGCTCAGTAAGAACTGCCGGCAACGATTCGTTCTCAACTTCACCGTCAGCCAACAATGCCACATAGGCCTCGACGGTGTTGTAGCGACGACTGGCAAGCGCTGTTCGCGGCACTGTTCGTCGCTCGACCATGCGGCCGAACTCGGAGTACTCGAAGCGTCGATCAAATACAAAGACCGTTACCCGCCCACCCAGCGGCCAATCATCGCGAAGACGGAAATTCTGCGCGATCTTCGACCACTGGCTTTCGGCCAATTGCGTGAGTTCCGCCAGGCGAGAATCGTTTGCGGTGCCCAACGCGAGGAAGTGCTCACTCTCGTGCTTGGCAGGTTCAATACCAGGATGGGCGGTGCGCCACATCTGTTCGGCCGCTGTCGCGCGTTCGGCACTTACCTCGTCAAACGACATTTGCGAGACACGGAAAAGTTGCGCTACGGTTGCCGTTGGTGTTGCGGCATCTGGTCCATCGAATTTGGCGCCATCGGCAATCCAGGCCGTGAATTTGGCCATCACATCATCGGCAAGCGGTGGTCGCCGCAGCGGCATTCGCTGACCGTCTGCCATCCCATTCAGCTTGCGGATCAGTAAGCTCTCGTCGGGTTTACCGGCGACGATCATCGGTCCCCCCTGTCCACCGCGGAGAATCCGCGTAAACGTATCCAACCCTAGCTGACCCGAGGGGTTATTCGCTCCGTGACAATTCAAGCATTGTTCGGCGATGACAGGTGCAATGTCGCGCGAAAAAAGGACCGCTTCGTCGCCAGTCGCCCGCACAAGTTCCGGCGCCTCCGGCATACCGGGGGCGTTGGCTGGCGTATCACCGGCAGCCAGTTGCGTGATCGATGCGGCTGGATCTGCACCGTCGAACTTGGCGCCTTCGTTGATCCAAGTCTTGATTGACGTCATTTCTTCCGCTGTCATCGTACCGCCGCCGCGCGGCATGTCGCCCGTCTCCAGAACATCAACCAGGCGACTGCCTGTCACGTTGTTGGGACGCACAACGACCAGGCCATTCGCGCCGGCCATGAGTGCCTCAAAACTTGCCAGGCTGAAACCACCGCGGTTCCCCTGGACATGGCAATTGTTGCACTTGGCAATGAAGATTGGCGCGATGTCCGCGCTGAAACTGACGGTGGATTCACCATCCGCAGATGGCCAGGCGTCCATCTCCGTGCCGTTTCGCTTGAGAACACGGCGAATGACTTCCAATCGCGTGAGCAACGCTTCAACGCTCCGCTCAAGTTGCACGTTCCGTTCGTCACTTGCCGCGAGTGTGGCAAGTTGCCGCTGAACCCTTTCGGCAATGACTTGAGCTTCGGTGTATTTCCCTTGCGTGGTCAGCGAACCTGCTTCCTTGAGTTGCTCCCGCATCTCGCCCAGTGCGGCCTGTTGGTCGGCCTGCTGGTCGTCTTGGGCCGTGGCGATTCCCGGCGCGCATAGGACAAGAACCGCAAAGCACGCGAATACTCTACAGCAAGAAAGACATGCCTGTTGCAACATGATCCACCGATCCACTTATGGCACAAGAACTTGGGTCAACGCAAGTATAACGCAAGGTCGCAGGCATCGTACTCAGGAAGTCGCTCGGATCGCTTTCTGCTGCTAATTGCCCTGCAAATGTGTAGTAAACGACGCCTCTCCATTGGCATCAATCGTGTACGTGACAGCCCCGTGTTCGGCAGTATGGAAGACCTTTGATCCGGCACGACGATAATCCTCTGTGACATCGTCGACCGCGAAATTTCTACCGCCGCTAATCACAGTCAAATCTGGCTGGCACCAGGCAGCAAAGCCGGGCGGGTCACTGCTGCGACTGCCATGATGCGGCGCCAGCAAGAAATCAGAATCGATGGGCTCAGTAGCGAGTACCATCTCCAAGCCGGGCGGCTCCAAGTCGCCAGGTAACAAGATCGTCCGGCCAGCGTATTCGATCAACAAAACGATGCTTTGGGAATTGTCACTGCCGTCGAATGCGGTCTCGGGCGGGTGCAACACCGCAACGCGATATGGATGCTCTTCGTTCAAGCTTTGCATCAGGACCTGGCCGCGGTGAACTTGCGAAGTCGAAACGCGCGAATCTTGGATGGCATCGCGTAGCGCCGCCGTTGCCGCACTCAATTCGCCGTCCAGCATACGCGGTGGCGTGTGCACCTGGGCAATTCCGAAGTCGCGCTTGATCAAGCCGGGAACGGCGTTGAAGTGGTCGGCATCGTCATGCGAAACCACGAGATGATCAATCTTGCCGATTCCGCGTGCCCAAAGGAACGCAGAGATCGATTGAACTGCTCCGCGCGGCGAACCTAGCCTTCCGGCGTCGTACACGAGCACTTGTTGATCTGGCAATTCAAGCACGACGCAACAGCCGTGTCGCATGGATAAGACAGTGCAGCGGAGCGTGCCAACAGGCCTTTCGTTGAGTGTTAGCCCATCGATCGCGCCGACGCTCAGCCATACCACCAGCACAGCGGTAGTAGCAATCAACATTCGCCGTCGCGGGCGAAAGATCATCAATCCACAGACAAGCAAATAGAAACCGACGAGCCACCAGTCGTCCGGACCGGAAACCCAAGCATGACTGCCACGGATGCCGGCAGCAGTATCTACACACCAGTCAATGATGTTCAGCATCTGTTGGGCAACCCAGGCAAAACATATCGCGACCGGCGGCAGCCACGACCCAAACGCCAACACACCAAATCCGGAAAAGAGAGCGATGGCAATCAGCGGCCAAATGATTGGGCTTAAAGGCGAGGCCACTGGCGAAAGCAAATGGAATCTCGCGGCAACCAGCGGCAGCGTGACCAACCAAACGCACAGTGAAATCAAAGCTCCCCGCAGATAGATCACGGCCAGCCACCGAATCGCCCTACGCGGCCAAGGGGAATTCTGGTGAATCAGCTGCAGCAGTGGATCACGGATTGTCCCCAGCCGCGCACAGTACGGCGCAACGGTCATTAGCGTGAGCACGGCAAGGAACGAAAGTTGCGGCCCAACGCGAAACAAATCATTGGGATTGACTGCAAGGACAAACAACCCCGCCAATGCCAGGCTGTTCAAGCCAACCCATGATCGGTTTAGCAGAAGTCCACCGCAAACAACGGCCGCCAGAATGAACGATCTGACCGCTGGCGGCTGTGCGCCAGAGATAATCAAGTACGCGAATGTCACAATCACGACGGACCCCAGTGCCCAGCGTCGCGGCACCCAACCAAGTCTGAGAAGCGCGAACAACCCTGCTGCCAGGATTCCGATGTGCAATCCGGAGATGGCAAGGAAGTGCATTGAATTCGTCATCAAGAACGCGTCACGCCGAGATGTGCCAAGGTCTTGCCGTTCGCCGATCAACAAGGCTGCCGCGAATCCCGCCAGTTCTCTTGGTAGATACTTGTCGATCGAGTTTCGACATGACCGCCGGATCTTCGCGATCCCTCGGCGATAGTTGAACTCGTCGCCATTATCGAGAAGTGTCACACCCTCAGGCTGGGGAGCCCGCAAAGCCGTCAAACGTCCTTCCGCGCGATGATCAGCAGCAAAGTCGAATTCGCCTGGATTGCCTGCTGGTTGCTGGCGGCTCAGTTGTCCAAAGACTTGAATGCGGTCACCAGGCAGGAACTCCGCGAGCCGACCTTCAACCATGACCGAACACAATCCGCTGGCCGGTTGCCACAGGCCACCAACGCGGATTTCTGTCGCCTGCAGATCAAACTGAGTGCGTTCCTCGGCGGCCGCAAGTTGCAATGGATCGAATGCCGGCGCAGGACGCACTTCAGGCAGCGACGCGATAATCCCGCGAACCGCAGCCGGCTGGGGCGCATTCTGTGAGAAACTGGCAAGGTCGTTGCTTGGAAAGAGAAACCAGTGGACGTGGTGCCAACCCCCGCCCAGACAAAGAACCGCAACCGCAAGGCTCAAACTTGCTAATCGCCTTCGCATGCCGCTCTTGCTGCGGCAAATCCAGCTGGCCAGCAATGCGACTGCAAGCAGTGCCAGCCAGATGCCAATGGGAACTTCAAGCCATCGATCAAGCATGATCCCAACAGCCGCGGCAAACAGCACCCACAGTAACGGCGTTTGAACTCCTTGGCCGTGTTGAAGAGCAAAGAGACCAACACCATGAGGCTCGGATTGATCTCGATCCGTGTCGGCGGAATTGCCCGCTGAATCCTTAGTCGCTGTCCGCAACTCGGCAGTGTCTTCGACGGATTCGGAGTCTTCCGTGTGCGTTCCCAAAGATTCACGCCCCAACGGTTCTGCAGACTAACGGCGGATCAGCCGCTCATTGATCACAGCTAATATCTCATCCGCCACTTGGCTCTTCTCTCCATGAAACGCGCCAGCCAATTCGCCCGTGCGGGTGAGGACCTCCACATGGTTCTCTGAAGAGTGCATCGCTTCAGGACCATTGAGCACTATCAAATCGCAGTGCTTCTTCTCTGCTTTGACAATCGCGCGAAATCGGGCGTCCTCGGTCTCCAGGGCAAAGCCCACCACCCATTGATTCGGCTGCTTCTTTGCGCCCAGCGTCGCCACGATGTCCGGCGTCTCGTGCAGGTGTAAGACAAGCGGTTCGCCCGTCTTCTGAATCTTCTGCGATGCCACGATTTCCGGCCGGTAATCGCACGGCGCCGCCACGCCAATCATGCCGTCACAGTTTGGAAAAACATCCAAACAAGCGGCGAGCATGTCCTCAGTGGAAACGACATCAATCACACTCGCGCCCGCGGGATACTCAACATCAACCGGTCCTGACACAACAGTGACTTGATGTCCGGCGGCCAAGACAGAAGTTGCCAAGGCAGCGCCCATGCGGCCGCTGGACGCATTCGTCAGATAGCGAACGGGGTCCAAATACTGCCGCGTTGGTCCGGAAGAAATGAGAACGTGAGCCATTGAGACGATCAGCGAATTGGGAGGCTGGCATCGGTTAGATGAAGGCGTGTCAAATCCTAGCGAACCAACAATTCAAAAGCGAATGCGCCCAGAGGAGGATCGCCGTTTACGCCGGCCAGAACGTGCTTAAAGTTCAACCGTGTGGCAGCCCGCACCCGCAACTTGGGCCAACTCAATCGACAACAACTGACCGGCGAACCACCAAGCCGTGGCGATTGTCGCTTTTCCGGGGAAGGATTAGAATCGCCAATTCTTCGACTCATTTGACCAGCTTTGCGAGAATTTCGCCCCATGCCCCGCTACAACCCCAGCACCGTCGAGCCGAAATGGCAGGGATTCTGGAGTCAGAATCGAACATTCGCTACGCCTAAACTCCCCGCCAGCGACAAGCTCTATGTGCTGGATATGTTCCCCTATCCTTCCGGTGCCGGGCTGCATGTTGGGCACCCGGAAGGGTATACGGCCACGGATATTGTTTGCCGTTTTCAGCGGATGCGCGGTAAGAGCGTGTTGCATCCCATGGGATTTGACTCGTTTGGATTGCCAGCTGAGGAATATGCCATCAAAAGTGGCGTGCCGCCGCGCGAGAGCACCGAAAAGAACATCGCCACATTCACGCGACAACTCAAGCGGCTGGGGTTTTCCTACGATTGGGATCGGGTGTTGGCGACAACGGACGTGGAGTACTTCCGTTGGACGCAATGGATCTTCTTGCAGTTGTACGATACATGGTACGACAAACAATCAGAGCGCGGGCGACCGATCGCCGAGTTGCCGATACCTGAGGAAATCAAGCAAGCTGGCGATGACGCCGTTCGTGACTATCAGGATGATCACCGCTTGGCTTATCAGCATGAAGCCCCCGTCAACTGGTGCCCTGCATTGGGAACCGTGCTGGCCAATGAGGAAGTCAAAGACGGCAAGAGCGAGCGTGGCGGCCATCCCGTTGTGCGGATGCCATTGCGGCAATGGATGCTGCGGATCACCGCTTATGCGGATCGTTTGGAACGTGACCTGGAAAGTCTGGATTGGTCATACGGCATCAAGAAGTTGCAATCCGACTGGATTGGCCGTAGCACCGGCGCGGATGTGGATTTCTTCATCGGCGAGGGTTCTCGCGGTGATGGCCCTGGCGACGAAGGCTCGTTGCAATCCGCATTTGAAGATTGGAAGTGCGGACGAGCGTCATCCGGCTTTCCGGAAAAGCCCGGCGAAGACGTGCTGCGCATCTACACCACGCGCCCCGACACGCTGTTCGGTGCAACGTACATGGTGATCGCTCCGGAGCATCCCTTTGTCGAGCGATTGACAACCGCGGAACAATCCGCTGCCGTCACGAAATACTGCGAGGAAGCCGCGCACAAGAGCGATCTGGACCGAACACAACTGGCGAAGAAAAAGACCGGCGTGTTCACAGGCTCTTATGCCATCAACCCGGTCAACGGTGAGGCCATTCCGATCTGGATCGCAGACTACGTGCTGATCAGTTACGGCACCGGCGCCATTATGGCCGTGCCGGCGCACGATGAGCGCGATTTTGAGTTTGCACAGGTCTTTGAGTTGCCTGTCCGCAGCGTCTACGAAGTCCCGATCAAGGCATTTCATGGAACGGGCGAACCCAGCGAGGATGCCAAAGCGGAATCCGAGCAGTTCTACCAATGGCGGGAAGAAGTCTACGAAGGTCGCGCGTGCTTCTCGGGAGAAGGCAAAGCCATCCGGTCGGGCAAGTACGATGGCATTGAAACGCCGGAATTCAAGAAGCGGATTATCGAAGACGTTTCGTCAGAAGGCGTTGGCCGTGGCGCGGTCAATTACAAGTTGCGGGACTGGCTGTTTTCCCGGCAACGCTTCTGGGGCGAGCCGTTCCCCATCCTGCATGAGTTGGACGCGGAAGGAAAACCCACTGGGCGTATTCGCGCCGTTTCTGAGAGCGAATTGCCAGTCAATTTGCCGCACTTGGATGACTTCAAGCCGCACGGCCGTCCCGAGCCGCCGTTGGACAAAGCGCCTGAAGACTGGTTGTATCCGGTGATCGACGGCGTCAAATACAAGCGGGAGACCAACACCATGCCACAGTGGGCCGGCAGTTGCTGGTACTACTTGCGGTTCATCGATCCGCGGAATGACAAAGCGTTTGTCGACCCTGAGAAGGAACGCGCCTGGATGCCGGTCGACTTGTACATCGGTGGCGCGGAGCACGCCGTGCTGCACCTGCTGTACGCGCGATTCTGGCACAAGGTCCTGTATGACCGGGGCCATGTCAGCACTATCGAGCCATTCCAGAAGTTGGTCAACCAAGGCATGATTCTGGGCGAAGTTGAAATGACCGGTTATCAGACGGAATCGGGCGATTGGGTAAGTGCAGCTGACGTCACCGAAGACGACGAAAAGCAGCCGGTACACAAGAAGTCCGGCGCTGCGTTGAAGAGTGTCAAGGTTGAGAACGAAGACGCCGAGAAATCGGGCGAGAACTTTGTATTGAAGGCCGATCAATCCATTCGCCTGGTCAGCCGTGCCCACAAGATGTCAAAAAGCCGCGGCAATGTCATCAACCCGGATGATGTCATTGAGGAATACGGCGCGGATGCTTTGCGCCTCTACGAGATGTTCATGGGCCCGTTGGAGGCTACAAAGCCTTGGAGCATGCAAGGCGTCAGCGGCGTGAAGGGATTCTTGGACCGTGCCTGGCGTATGATCGTCGAAACGGATGCTGAACAAATGCAGCTGAACGATGCCGTTAACGACATCGAACTGAATGCGGATCAGAATCGCGTGCTGCATCGCACGATCAAGGCCGTGACCGAGGACATCGAAAGCCTGTCGTTCAACACGGCGATTGCTCGGATGATGGAGTTCGTCAACTTCTTCACGAAGGAAGAACCGCGCCCGAAGCGAGCGATGGAACAGTTCGTGCTGCTGCTGGCTCCCTATGCTCCTCACATTGCTGAAGAGATGTGGAATGTCCTGGGCCATTCTTCGTCGCTGGCATACGAGACCTGGCCAACCCATGACGAGGCATTGATCAAAGAGGCCACGATTGAGATCCCTGTGCAAATCAACGGCAAAGTCAAGGTAACCGTCAACGTGGCATCCGATGCTGACCGCGCCGCGATGGAAGCTGCTGCCAGAGCTGATGAGAAAGTCGCCGGCTTATTGAAGAATGCGAACGTCGCCAAGGTGATCGTTGTACCGAATCGCCTTGTCAACTTTGTGGTCAAGCCGTAGATGCCTGTCAGTGGCTGCGGCTGGGCTGCCGATTCTTAATCGCGCTCAAACAGCCTGAATCCATCCGGCAAGACGGCGTCCTTCTCCACGACGACGATCTTGTCTTGAATGGAAACGTGACCGGCTTCGTCGCGTTCCTTGGCGCCGAGCTCGTTAAGGACGATGGCGTGACGTCCGATGCGACAGTTCTTGTCAACGATCGCGCCTTCAATAACGGATTCTTGACCGATGCCCAGCGGGACCTCGCCGCGCTGACGCGCCGCGGCAATCTGTTCATCCGTATGATGAAAGTCCGAGCCCATGATGATGGAATCGCGGATGACCACGTCACGTCCAATCCGGCATCGCAGGCCAATCACGCTGTTCTCGATCACGCTGCCTTCGCCAATCACACAACCATCGGCAATCAAACTGCGCGAGATCTTCGCCCCAGAGATTTTCGTGGGCGGCAAGAATCTCGGGCGGGAGTAGATCGGAGCGTCGGCAGGGCTGAAATCAAACGGTGGGTCATCGCTGGCCATTTCCAGATTCGCGCGAAAGAAACTTGCGATGGTCCCGATATCTTCCCAGTATCCGTCAAACAGATGGACGTTGACGTGGTGCGTGCGAATTGCCGCCGGGAAAATCTCTTTGCCAAAGTCCTGATAGTTGGTCTTTTCCAACACACGGATCAGCGTCTTGGCGTTGAACAGATAAATGCCCATGCTTGCCAGGCATTCACGACCTTTGCTTTGCACACCTTGGCGATCAATCCATGCCGGGTCCATTCGCACGAGATCAATCTCTTCGTCCGTCTGCGGCTTCTCCAAAAAGCCCACCACGCGACCGGAATCGTCCAACCGCATTACGCCCAGTCCCCGGGCTGTCTTACGATCCACAGGCAGCCCGGCGATGGTCACGTCGGCTTTGCTGGCCACGTGCGTCTTGAACATTCGTTGAAAGTCCATCCGGTAGAGTTGATCACCGGAAAGAATCAAGACGTGTTCAACATCTGACTGCTGGATATAGCGTAAGTTTTGGCGGACAGCGTCAGCCGTGCCTTGGTACCAATCCATCCGCTCCAAGGTTTGTTGCGCGGCCAGCAGTTCGACAAAGCCACCACTGAAGGGGTCAAAGTTGTACGTGCGACGGATGTGCCCGTGCAGACTCACGGAGTTGAATTGCGTGAGCACATAGATTCTTTGGATGCCGCTGTTGATGCAGTTCGATAGCGGGATATCGATCAGCCGATACTTGCCGGCGATGGGCACCGCCGGTTTGGAGCGAAACTTCGTCAAAGGGTACAACCGCGTTCCACGGCCACCGCCCAGGACTAACGCCAGTGTGTTTTTTGATAATCGACTCAAGGGAATCTCGCACAAACATAAGGCACCGCTAGCCGCGCGGTTGGGAATTCAGATTGTAGCGCATGATCTTGGCGTGCGCGCTGGTTTTTTCGCGCTCGCGTTCATAAATTGCCCCGGAAATCGCCTTCAGCCCCGCAAGGCCACCGGCGATATTCGATAGATCGGCTTCGCTAAGTTTGATCTCTTGTGCTCGCTTTAAGCTGGCAAGTACGGCTTCTTGTGCTTCGGCTGATGCACAAACCCTGGCCCCAGCGATGACCGCACTCACGCCTGGTTGCTGCAACACCCAGGCCAGCGCCGTCTCCGCAATGCTGCACTTATGTTGGTCGGCGACATCTCGCAAAGCCCGCAGCAAGCTTTGGAACGCGTCCCAGCCGCCGGCCTCGTCAATGATGAGTTTGTACTTGGTCAGCGAGCGGTTGGACAGCGGCTCTACCGGTGCGTCCGCGCCCAAGTAGCGATCCGTCAAGAAACCGCCTGCCAATCCACCGTAGCAAAACACCTTGGTGTTATGCTCTTCCGCGAACCTCGCGAACTCTGCGGCGGGCCGCTGATCCAAGAGCGACCATTGCACCTGGTTGCTGAAGACCGGAACGCCGGCGTCAACAATCTCGGCCGTGCGGCGGGTGTCAAAGTTCGTCAAACCGAAGTTGCTAATCTTGCCGGCGGTTCTCAGTCCATTCAGGATTTGCGCGACTTCAACACAACCGGGAACTGCAAAGTCCCACCAATGGAATTGAACCAGGTCGAGACGATCAGTCCGCAATCGCGCAAGCGAGCGATCGATGATCGATTCCACGTAATTGCGGTCGATCGCGGGCAGCACCGGGCGGTCCGGCACAAACTTCGTGTGGATCCGTAGTTGATCAACTTGATCAGGCCAGCGCTCGCGCAACAAGTCGCGCAAATCGCCCAGCGTATCTTCAACACCGGTGTAGATATCGGCGCAGTCAAACGTTGTGAAGCCAGCTTTGAAGTACGCAGCCAGCGCTTCCAGTTGACTTGAGCGATCAACTTCGCGATCCGGCGAATGCCCGGCGGCAAGTTGCCAACAGCCGACGATGATCCGCGGAGGGATGCTGTTCAAATCGTCAGCAGGCATCGTTGCAACCAAAAGTGGGTTACTTCTTCTTGGAAGTGGAACGCTTCTTGGCGTTTGACAAAGCCGCCTGAGCCGCCGCCAAACGAGCGATCGGCACGCGGTATGGAGAACAACTCACATAGTCCAAGCCCACCTTGTGGCAGAATTGGATGCTGGACGGATCGCCACCATGTTCTCCGCAAATGCCCAGCTTGAGTTTCTTCGATGCCGCCCGCCCTTTTTCCACGGCCATCGACACAAGCTGACCAACTCCCGATGTATCCAGTGACTGGAACGGATCCTTGGGAAGAATTTCTTCAGTCAGATAATCCGGCAGGAACGAATTGATATCGTCCCGCGAATAACCGAACGTCATTTGCGTGAGATCATTGGTGCCAAAACTGAAGAAGTCCGCGTGCTCGGCCACTTCGTCGGCGGTCAACGCAGCGCGGGGAATCTCAATCATCGTTCCAATGATGATGCCAAGATCACCGGAGAACTTCTTCGCCTTGGCAACCTTCTCCATCGTTTGCTCGGTCAGATCGCGCAACATCGAAAGCTCTTTGGCTTCGCCGACCAGTGGAATCATGATCTCCGCTTGGGCATCTACCTTCTTCTTTTTGCAAGCGATGACTGCTTCGACAATCGCCGTCACTTGCATTTCCAGAATCTCGGGATACGTCACCGCCAGCCGGCAGCCGCGATGTCCCAACATTGGGTTCGACTCATGCAGTTGACTGACACGAGATTTCACTTGCGATGCTTTCACGCCCAAACGTTTCGCGATTTCTGCCTGGCTCTTGGCATCATTGGGCAAGAACTCGTGGAGTGGGGGATCAAGCAAACGAATGGTCACCGGCAGTCCATTCATCGCTTTGAAAATGCCAATGAAGTCATCGCGTTGGAATGGCAACAGTTTGTTGAGCGCTTCCCGGCGGCTTGATTCATTTTCCGCCAAGATCATCTCACGCATTGAAGAGATGCGGTCCTCTTCAAAGAACATGTGTTCCGTGCGGCACAGTCCAATCCCTTCGGCGCCAAACTCGCGGGCTTTCTTGCTATCGGCCGGCGTATCAGAATTGGTTCGCACTCGCAGCGTGCGATACTTGTCGGACCACTCCATGACTTTGCGGAAATCGCCAGAGAGCTTGGCCGTTCGCGTGGGAATCTCGCCGGCCATGACTTCGCCGGTTGAGCCGTCGATAGAGAGCACGTCATCGTGCTTAAAGGTCTTTCCATTGACCGTGATTTTGCGTTTGGCTTCATCGATGTGGATCTCGCCAGCGCCCGCCACACAGCAGCGGCCCCAGCCACGCGCCACAACCGCGGCATGACTGGTCATTCCGCCTGTGCTGGTGAGAATACCAACGGCGGAGTGCATTCCATCAATGTCTTCCGGGCTGGTTTCTTTGCGAACAAGCAGCACGTCTTCGCCCGCTTGGGTGCGCTTGACAGCTTCGTCCGCCGTGAATGCCAGCTTGCCAACAGAAGCGCCAGGTGACGCCGGCAGGCCTCGCGTCAGCACGGTGATCTTGCGTTTGGCATCCGGGTCAAAGCTGGGCAACAGCAACTGCGTTAAATCGCCGGCGGGGATCCGCATCAAGGCGGTCTTTTCGTCAATCACTCCTTCTTTGACCATGTCGCAGGCAATCTTTACGGCCGCAAAGCCCGTTCGCTTGCCGGTCCGGGTCTGCAACATGTAAAGCTTGCCGCGCTCAATTGTGAATTCGATGTCCTGAACGTCAGCGTAGTGTTTCTCAAGCTTGTTCTTGATGTCGAGCAGTTGCTTATGAACGCTACGGTTCCACTTGGGCATTTCCGCAACGGGAAGCGGCGTGCGAATCCCGGCGACTACGTCTTCGCCTTGCGCGTTGACGAGGAACTCGCCGTAAAACGTGTTCTTGCCGGTCGATGGATCGCGCGTGAAAGCAACACCTGTTCCGGAGTCATCCCCCATGTTGCCAAAGACCATAGACTGCACGTTGACTGCCGTTCCCAGCAGGCCGGTGATGCCTTCCACTTGTCGATAGCGGACGGCCCGGCTTTGGTTCCAGCTCTTGAAGACCGCCTCGATGGCCAGTTCCAACTGATCCATCGGGTCTTGCGGGAAATCGGCTCCCACATGATGCCGATAGACTTTCTTATATTCCTGGCAAAGTTTGACGAGACCCGCTGCGGGTACCTCGGTATCGTTCTTGACGTTGAATTCACGCTTCAGCTTGCTGAATGCGGCTTCAAACAGATGGTGATCCACGCCCATCACCACATCGCCGTACATGTTGATCAATCGGCGATAAGCGTCATACGCAAACCGTTCGTTCTCGGTCGCGTTCGCCAGGCCAACAACCGTCTCATCATTCAACCCCAGGTTGAGGATTGTGTTCATCATGCCCGGCATGGACACGGCAGCTCCGGAGCGAACCGAAACGAGGAGCGCATTCTTGCCGTCGCCAAACTTCTTGCCAGTCTCCTTCTCCAACATCTTCACGTGCTTCCGCACGCCATCCATCAAGCCCTTGGGCAGCTTCTCGCCAGACTTGTAGTAGGCATCGCAGCAGCCCGTTGTGATCGTAAAGCCTGGGGGCACCGGGAGCCCAATCGATGTCATCTCGGCAAGGTTGGCGCCTTTGCCGCCGAGCAGTTCTTTCATCTTGCCGCGACCGTCCGTCCGCGTGGCGCCAAAGTAATAGATCATCTTGCCACTGCGGGTGGCTGACTTTTGTCGGGCAGATTTCTTAGCCATGTGCGTATCTTTAGGGAAGCGAACGGCAGCGCCGTTCCGGTGGTTGGAGGGTGCTCCCACAAGGTCTTATTCCGGGAGCCTGCCGCCGCGGCGAGGAGCTGAATTCACCCTGACCGGCGTTGTGGCAACCAAGATATCGACAATGCTTGATCTGATGCCGATATCGGGAAGCCCAAAAAATAGGCGGGTGTCACAAGTTGGAGCTACTTAACGCCAACGTGCCTCCGGCGAATTGAGCGGTCGAATGTATCAACGCCTGGACGCGTCGTCAAGGATGCGCGCGCGACGCTAACCATGGCCGGATATGAAGTTATGGTGAGCGAATGCCTTTGTCATGGCAACCGCCGGAAGCCAAGGGAACAGACTCAGTATGATTGCCTAATCGAGTTCTTTCGGCCGCCAGAATTCCACGAGACGCCCGGAAGTGTCGGATTCAAGCTCTGACCAACGGTCAATTGGCAATTCAATCTGGGCCAGTCCAGCTGTCGGGAAATGCAGGCTGCAGTCTGTCAAATGCAGCAAGACGTTGGAAATCCCGGGATTGTGCGCCACAGTCATCACCGAGCCGAACTCGTCATCCAGTTCACCGAGCACCTCCCAATAGGCTTCCCGGGGAGCCATGTAAAGCCGAGGTTCAAAGGTGATTTGACCAGAATAGCCACTCTCCGGGACCAGCAACTCAACCGTCTGCCGCGCGCGAACGGCCGTTGAGCAGATAATCAAGTCCGGCAGCAAGTCGCGGTCGGCCAACAGCTGGCCCATCCGCGGAGCAGCCTTCTTGCCCCGCTTGTTCAGCGGCCGGTCATGATCGGAAAGCCCGGCTTCCGCCCAACTGCTTTTGGCATGGCGGAGCAAATACAACGTCTTCATATGCCTCGACCCTGCAATAACACCACGCGGTCAATACTTCCCACGTTGGTAGGGCTTTAGCATACGCTGGATGACGCGTGAGAACAGCCATCGGCCGCGCGATTCCATGAGCGCATCTCGACAGCTTGTTATTCCACGGTGACGCTTTTCGCCAGGTTGCGGGGCTGATCAACATCGCAACCACGCAGCACGGCAATGTGATAAGCCAGCAGTTGCAAGGGAATGATCGTCAAGATCGGCTGCAGATAGTCATCCACAGCGGGAATGTGGATCACGTCATCGGCCAGCTGAACGGCTTCAGTATCGCCTTCGCAGACTACGGCGATGATCGGTCCGCCACGCGCCTTGATCTCTTCCATGTTGGCAAGGACTTTTTCATACACAATTCCTTGCGGAATGAGGAACACGCTGGGCGTGTTCTCATCTACCAGCGCAATCGGGCCATGCTTCATTTCCGCGGCCGGATAACCTTCGGCATGGATGTAGCTGATTTCCTTCAGCTTGAGCGCGCCCTCAAGTGCGACGGGGAAATTGTATTGTCGCCCAAGGTATAAGAAGTTGTTGCAGCCATGGTACTTGGCCGCGATTTCCTTCACGGCGTCATTGCATGTCAGTGCGGTGCGAACCTGGCCAGGCAGTTTCCGCAGAGCACCAATGATCCGCATGCCTTGGGTGTAGCTGAGGTGTCTCAAGCGGCCAAAGTAGAGCGCCAGCATCACCAATGCCACGCACTGCGACGTGAAGGCTTTAGTGGATGCCACGCCAATTTCCGGCCCGGCGTGAAGGTAGATACCACCGTCCGCCTGTTGCGCAATGCTGCTGCCAACAACATTGCACAGAGATAACGTTGGCAACCCTTTGCGTTTGATTTCGTTGAGTGCAGCCAGTGTGTCAGCCGTCTCACCGCTTTGCGTGATGGCAAACAACAACGTGCGGTCATCCAACGGCGGATTGCGATACCGCAACTCGCTGGCATATTCCACTTCCACCGGCATCCGTGCCAACTCTTCCAGCAGGTATTCGCCAACAAGTCCCGCATGCCAACTTGTCCCGCAAGCGGTCATCAAGATGCGGCGAATGGTCTGCAACTGCCTCGGCGTGAGATTCAATCCGCCAAAATGCGCCGTGGCCTGTTCGTCATCCAGGCGGCCGCGCATTGTGTTTTCCAAAGACTCCGGCTGCTCAAAAATCTCTTTGAGCATGTAGTGGTCATAACCGCCGCGATCAACATCGTTGACCGTCATCTCCAGCACTTCCACATCATGCTGAATCACGCCCTGGTCGCGGTGAATCACGCGCAGCGAGTCCGCGGTCATGATCGCCAACTCGTTATCCGCCAGGTAGACGATTTGATTGGTATGACCCACCAGGGGTGCCGCGTCAGACGCCAGGAAGTGTTCGCTCTCGCCAACTCCCACAACCAGTGGACTGCCACGTCGCGCGGCGATGATTACGTCATCATGCCCACGAAACAACACGGCCAAACCAAAAGTGCCGCGGAACTGCTTGATCGCTTCTTGCACGGCCGCGGCTAAGAGATCATGTTCGCCACTTGCGGTGTTGTCGCCGGCGCGGGACAGCAACTGCTCTTCCAGACAGTTGGCAATCACATGAGCGATGGTCTCGGTATCGGTCTCCGAATGAAACTCGCAACCCTGCGATTCCAAACGTTCTTTGATTTGCCGAAAGTTCTCAATGACGCCGTTATGCACAACGGCCACGAGTTGGTTGCCGCCCAAATGCGGATGCGCATTGGCATCCGTTGCGGGTCCATGCGTTGCCCAACGCGTGTGGCCAATGCCAATCTTGCCAGGCGTGGGGTGGTCTTGCAGCCGCGCGATGAGTTCTTTGATCTTGCCCGCCGCTTTGGTGATCCGCAGATCGCGCGCATCATCCAAAGTTGCCAGGCCGGCGCTATCGTACCCGCGGTACTCAAGCTTCCGCAGGCCTTCGACAAGAATCTCCGCAGCGTCCCGAGGACCAACGTATCCAACAATGCCGCACATGGGCCAACGCTTCCGTGGAAAGGGGCACTTTATGCCGAGAAGTCGTGCATTCCGAGATCGGGCGATGATATCAAATCGCCAACTTCGCTCCTAGGTAAACGCATTGACGCAACCTTGCGGGCACTGCATTCAATGACACCATGCCGCTCAAGCGGCAACTCGTGTCGCTCGCTTTGTATATTCTGCCGCGAACGCTTCGACCTTCTTGGCCACCGCACGGCCGTAAGTATGCCGAGCGATAAACGCCACGAGCTTGTTGACTTGTCGCGGAGTGAACGGCAGCGGTCGCAGCACATCCACAATCAACACCGCGCGATAGTCCGTCGCATCGTTGATCACCTCATGCGGATAGCTGTCATCAAACAGCACCGCATGACCATCGCGCCATGTGTATTTCTGATTGTTGACCAGCAAATACGGCGGCTCTCGACGAGGACAGTGCAAGCCTAAGTGATATCGCAGGTAACCCAAGTAAGGACCTTCGTGCTGCGGCACGGACTTCCGTGGGTCAAGAATCGAGAAGAACGCCTGAATCATCCCCGGCACTTTCGCGAGAACTTCGCACGTCTTGGGACAAAGTGCTCGATTCGTCGGCGGCTTGTGCCCCAATAATTCCAGCATGAACACGTTCCACTTGTGTTCGGTGGTCGCGGAGATTTCTTTCTCGCCGGAATCCACTTCGTGATAGGCCGGCAAAATCAACTTGCGGTCCATCAACCGCTGGAACTCCGCCTTGATACCAGGAAACGCCTTGGTCACCTGCTTCAAAGCGGGATAAGTCTTGTCGATGTCGTGGAATGTCAGCCGCTTTTTCCCGCGCACATAGAGCGAAAAGTAGGAATTGATCGCCGACTTGAAAATGTGATAGTCCAATGAATCAACTCCGATTCCCATGGCCGCGAAGGCACTGTGCATCCGCGGCGCGTGATTGTCTGACGGGAAACTCGTTTTGGGCAAGATGACTTGCACGGCTTACCTGCCGTGCGCTAATCGTGGCTCACTGCCACACACACTCGCGAACTGCAAGCGTCCCCCCATGGCGGAGCGAGACCAGTTGCGTATGATGGCAGCAATGCCAGCACGTGAGGCTGTTTTGTCTGGCTTCAAGCAGGTGGCACAGCCGTACAGCGCGCCAGGGTCATCATGACGTTATCGGTCGCGCCCTAGAATTCCTATCGACCGTCGATTCGCCCATCCTCTTGTTTGAAAATGACAGCTATTCAAGTCAAACGAGCCATCATCAGCGTGAGCGACAAATCCGGTTTGGTCGAGTTTGCCGCCGGACTCGTTGAGCAAGGTATCGAAATCTACAGCACCGGCGGTACGCAAAAGGCGCTCCAAACGGCCAACATCCCGGCGCAGGACATCGCCACTTACACAGGCTTTCCGGAAATGATGGATGGCCGCGTGAAGACGCTGCATCCCAAAATCTTCGCCGGTATTCTTGCCCGCCGTGATCGCGAGGACGACGCCCGCTCCATGGCCGATCACCAGATCGTGCCGTTTGATTTGATCGTTGTGAACCTGTATCCGTTCGCGGAAACAATCGCCAAACCGGGAGTAACCTTCCCGGAAGCCATCGAGCAAATCGACATCGGCGGGCCCAGCCTGGTTCGAGCGGCTGCCAAGAATCAGGCCTTCGTCGCAATCGGCACTTCGCCGCGGCAATACAGTGAAATCCTCCAGCAACTGAAAGGCAGCGCCGGCAAGCTGGATCAGCCGCTTCGTCAACGCCTGGCTGCGGATGCCTTTGAGCACACGGCCCAATATGACCGCATGATTGCGGACTACTTAAGCGGCCAACTGCAACACGGCGAGGCGAACACCGAAGCGGCGAACGACATGCCTGAGTCGATCTCGGTTGATCTCCGCCGCCGAGACGTTCTTCGCTACGGCGAGAACCCACACCAATCGGCTGCCGTGTATGTCAGCCCCAACGGCGTGCCCACAGGCGCGTTGCTGTCCGCCAAAAAGTTGCACGGCAAAGAACTCTCGTACAACAACCTGCTCGATCTCGACGCGGCACTGTCAATCGTTCGCGGTTTTTCAGCACCGGCCGTTTCCGTCATCAAGCACAATAACCCCTGCGGCGCAGCCAGCGCGGATAGACCATTGGCGGAAGTCGCATTGGCCGCGCTTGATGGCGATCCCCTTTCCGCATTCGGCTCCATCTTCGCGTTCAATCGGCCGGTCGACGGACCCACGGCGGATGTCCTGACCGGACCGGATCGATTTATCGAAGCTATCATCGCGCCGTCGTTTGAGCCTGCTGGCCTGGAAATCCTCACCACAAAACCCAAGTGGAAGGCGAATGTTCGTCTGCTTGAGTGCGGCGATGTGAACCAAAGCGCGGAGCAAATCCGCCTGTTGCAGGTGGACGGCGGCTTCCTGGCTCAAACGGCCGATACCGGCGCAGCCAATGAAGCCGAATGGAAAATCGCGACGAAGACACAACCAACCGATGACCAATTGGCCGAACTGCGTTTTGCCTGGCAGATGGTGCGGCACGTCAAGAGCAACGCCATCGTCCTCTCGAAAGAAGGCGCCCTGGTGGGCGTCGGCGCTGGCCAGATGAGCCGCGTGGACAGCGTGAGAATCTCGATCGAGAAGGCGGCCCAGCGCGCACAAGGTTCCGCACTTGCGTCCGATGCCTTCTTCCCGTTCGCGGATTCCATCGAAACTGCGGCCGCCGCCGGCATCGCTGCCGTCATTCAGCCAGGCGGCTCTCGCCGGGACGACGAAGTCATCGCCGCCTGTGATCAACACAACATGCCGATGATCTTCACCGGCCGGCGACACTTCCGCCATTAGATGGCCTGCACGATTCCGTCATTCCCATCGCCCCAACATTCGCCACAACCGCGCGAAGCCTTTTCAGCGGCACACGACGCAACGGCAAAACAACACTGGCAGCGTCAACCTGACATCACGACAACTCCTCACTGCCGGCGGAATCACCTCCGCCCCCCTCGTGAGCTACGGTTCTTAGGACTTATCCATCTCCTTAGACCCAGGGGGGTTCTCACGATGACACGACGATCTTATCTGCTTGGCGTTTCCACTTGTCTGGCCTGTGGAATGTTGTTGGCCGCCGGCTGCGACAAGACTGCCGAGAGTTACCTGGACTCAGGCGACAACGGCAACATCACGCTAACTTCAGCCAACACCACCATCCCGCAAGCGCCGGTTTCCGGCACCATCGCAGGCCGCAACTTCCAGCCCAACCGCACGCAGTTCAATGGGCAATTGGAATTCAGCCAGGGCGAAGAATACTTCTCGGATCTCAGCGTGATGCTGTTCTTATTCCTTAACGGCGAATCGCCCGCCGGCAAAGAGTTCATCGTCAACGGCGACGAAAAGTTCAGCAATCCGCACATCCACGTCAGATACACTAAGGGCGAAGATGAAACGCCCGAGACGGCTGTCTTCACAGATGGCTACACGCTCAACTTGCACTTCGGCGAAATCAACGAGTTTGGCATGCTGCCCGGCGCGATTTCTCTCGAAATTGCCGAAGAGCCCGGCGCGAACATTGCCGGGACGTTTGTTGTGGACGCTCCCGCGGACCGCAAGCAGCCGCCACCGCACTGGCAACAACCTTGGGTCATCTCCAAGGCGCAAGTCTCCGGAGACAACGAGCATCAGCTGACCGCCGGCTATCTTGGCTTCACCGATGCCGGCGAAGTTCACAGCAACCTGGCCGGCACCAGCATCGCGCCCGGCGATGAGTTTTTCGCAAGCTGCACTACGTACAGCCCTCGCAACTCGGCCATCGGTTGGAACGAGCATTTTGGCGTACACGGCCGACATGAGCGCCTGACCCCAGGCAAGTACGTCTTCTATATGATCGAGGACGAAACGTTTCTCTCTTGGCAATTTGTTGACGTCCGCGCGGATGCCGAGCTGGAACTCAACTTCCCCATGAACCTGGGCGAAGCCGGCAGCCTGACCGTGCAAGTTCCTTACGAAGAGAATGCCTACCAATCGGTCCGCGTGGCTCCTTGGTCCGCAGACCTCAACAACGCCTTCGGCGCGGCAGCGTTGGACAATCCCAACTTTGAGTACATGCTCACCGGCATGATTGATTCCGTCACGGCCGAAAACGGACAAGCCCGGTTTGCCAAGCTCGCTCCGGGAACGTACCGAGTCTTCTTCGACTCGGAGACGCGGGACGTTGTCATTCAGCCCGGAACCGCCGCAACCGTGACTTTTGCTGGCGAGTAGTTGTGAAACTGGATTGACGTCGTCCACGCTCGTCATTCCCGTCTTACGACATTCCCGCGAAGGCGGGAATCCAGTCAACATGACGTCAACCACGCCGGGTGGCCCAACCAGTTCATCTGGTTGGGTGCCGCAGGCACAAGATGAAAAGGTTCGGCGAAGAAGCACTTATTGATGCTGTCTTGCGCAGGATCGAGGTGCATCGGGATTACAAGCAGTTGTTGTACAAAGCCAACTCCATTCATCTTGTCGGCTGCGCCGACCCAACCTGTTCAGGTCGGGCCACCCGTCGTCTCTTCGTCATTCCGCCTGCGCAGGAATGACGACCATCAACAAACTCTGGTTCACTGCAAAGCACCGATCAACAGCCGTTGCTTATCCCAGGCCGGATCGATAACTTGCTGGCATGAAAGCCGCAATCTACGAGAAATACGGCCCGCCAGAGGTTGTGCGGATTGCCGAAGTGCCCACCCCCGAACCGAAAGCCAATGAAGTTCGCATCAAGATTTATGCGGCAACGGTCTCTGCTGGTGATTGGCGACTTCGCAGCTTGAACGTTCCGTTCGGTTTCGGCATTCTGACGCGGCTACTCTTTGGCATCTTCAAGCCGCGGCGACCAATCCTAGGCACGGAACTGGCTGGCGAGATTGATGCGGTTGGGGCGAGCGTCGCGCGATTTCAGCCTGGCGATCAGGTCTTCGCCTTCAGCGGCGGGATGAAGTTGGGCGGGCACGCGGAGTACATCTGTATGCCTGAGGATGGGCGGATAGAGCCGAAGCCGGCCAGCCTGGCTTTCGCGCAAGCGGCCGCGCTCTCATTTGGCGGAACCACGGCGTTGCACTTCTTTCGCAAGGCCAACTTGAAGAGCGGTGACAAGGTGCTGATCAACGGGGCGTCGGGCAGTGTCGGATCGGCCGCTGTACAAATTGCCCGACACTTTGGCGCGAACGTAACCGGTGTTTGTAGCTCGGCGAATATTGACCTGGTGACTTCGCTGGGCGCGTCGGAAGTGATTGACTATCGACAGGACAACTTCACCAAGAATGGGAAGCAATACGACGTGATCATGGATACCGTCGGCAATGCTCCCTACGGCCGAGTAAAAAACTCGCTGAAGCCCGGCGGACGACTGCTGGCCGTTGTTTGCGGATTGGGCGGCATGTTGAGAATCCCTTTCGTTTCTCTTCTCAGTAACAAGAAGATCATCGCCGGCGCTGCGGCGGAACGTCCCGAGGACTTGAAGACGTTGGCCGAACTTGCTTCGAGCGGAAAATTCAAACCGGTGATCGGCCGGACGTTTCCCTTCGAGCAGATTGTTGCAGCTCATCGCGAAGTCGACAGCGGCCACAAGCGAGGCAACCTTGTCATCCAGATTGTGGATGAAGCTGGCAGCGAGTGAAGGCAGCGCGACTATCACTTGTCAACAGCCAAATATCCGTGGCTCAACTCCGTGAAATCGCCTGCCATCCCGGGTGTAACCCCGGCAAAATGGCCCGTGACCCAGGGTGTAACGCCGGGCGTAACCCCGGGTGTAACGGCGGGTGGTAACCCCGGGTGTAATCCAGGGCGTACTCCCGGATTTGGAGCTTCGCCGAAGAGCATTTTGTCATGGCGCTA
>CALJLD010000084.1 GCA_937982665.1 uncultured Planctomycetales bacterium | reverse complement strand
CTTCGTGCATTTCTCTCGCTGCACTGTTAATTCTAGTAGTAGTTGTTGTAGCGTTGCCGGCGCGCGGCAAACTTGCGCTGCATTTCGCGGAACGGTTTACCGCTCTCAGGCAACAGCACCATTGCTTCATCGGTCAGCGAGTATTCCAACAACAGCGCGTGGAGAACGTCGTCTTCCAAGACGGTTGAGCGCTCGACTTCGAGGATGCCGGCCAATTGGAAGTCGCGCATCTTTTTCACCAGATGCACGCTGTTACGTTCGGCCAAACGTCGGGCCAAGCGAATAAAGCCGCCGACTTCGTTGACGACAAGCGGGCGTTGACCAATGGCTCCTGGATAACGCCAACGATGGCGTCCGCCGCATGTGAACTCGCTCTCAAACTGCACGATCCGCAATTCATTCAACGATAGGGAGCGTCAAGCTCCGGACCGTGAATTCGCTCAACCGGCAGCACCAGCTCTTCCAGATGGGGAAGCTCGGCAAGCGATCGCAAGCCGTCATCGGTGATCATCGTGCGGGCCAGCGAGAGCTTTCTTAATGACTTGGCATCGCGCAGCAGCGATAGCGCCTCATCCGTGATCATCGTGCCGTTGAGGTTCAGCGCATGCAATCGGGGCAATATTTTGCCGAGTTGGGATAGAGTCTTGTCCGTGATCCCGGAATGAGCGAGGTCCAAGCTTTCCAATCCCTGGCAAGCGTTGATGTGGTGATAGCAGTCCTCGGGAAGAAAAAGCTCTCGCAAGCTCAACTCCCTCAGCTTCTCAAACTCGGCAAGTTGAGCTAACTCTTCGCCGTGGATCAGCGCGTAGCGCAGATCCATGGATTCGACGAAGTCTTTCTTGTAAGCGACGTTTTCCGGATGCAAAGCACGCGTAAGACAAGGGGACCAGCTTCTTCGCTTGTCCAGGAGGTAATGGTCGCTCTCTCCCAATTCGGCAAGCGCCTCTCGCAGCGTCGCGTCACGTTCTCTTTCGTTGCCCAGCCGCAGCGCCTGCGGCTTAAGCTCAATTCCGTCCCCACAGGAGTTGCCGTTTGCAATGTCGAAGAGCGGCATATTCGATAGGAAGATCAACTCTTCGTCACTTAATGAGCGTAGGCCCATGCCGCACCCAGGGGGTACGGGTGGCTTTTGAGACCATGCGTTCAAAACATCCAATTCTGGCAATGACTGCAGCAGCTTAAGGCTGTCTCGTGTAACGCCTGTGTACGAGACGTTGAGTTCCTGCAATTCTCTTAGCGATGCCAGCGAGGCGAGGCCGACGTCGGTAACCGGCGTGGAATTCAAATAGAGTTGAGTCAAGGACTGGTAGCGAGCTAATCCGCCAACATGGCAATCCTGTAAGAACGTCCTGGACACGTTCAGTTCCGTCAGCGGAAACCGCGGCCAGAGCGCTGGCTCGCGGACAAATGTGCGACTGACGTCCAAAGACTCCAGCTTTGTCAGAGTGCCCCAGCGGGCGATATCTGCGTCAGTGACATCTGTACCGCTGACGTTGAGTTGCTGAACTTCGGTCAAGTACGGAATCTGCGCGATGATCCGCTCCCGCATGGCATCCGTTTGGTTTTCTTGGGACGAGTCAGATTGCGATTGCGCGCTCGCTGAAGACGACCCCTTCTTGATGTCAACCGCCGTCAGCACGCAAACTTCATCGGCGCCGAAAAATGTGTACAGCCACACTGGTGCCGTTTGTGCATGATAGGAGCCGCCAACTTCCTCAATCGCCCGGCGGATTTCACCCTGTCGCAGATATGGCGAAACAAAGACGCGGTAACAGCCAAGACAAACGGCGATCAACGTGACGCCGGCTACCAGCGTCCGCAGCCCGAAGCGCGGCGTGAGAACTCGCTTGATGACTCGGCCGCTCTGCCGAAACGTTGCTGAGTGAATGCGGCTTTTGCCCATGAGTCGCTCCCAGTGGTTGTTATGTGGGGAAGACCATTAGAACGCGCCACGGGTGAGAACGGCAACAAATGACGCTACCGGCGAACTTTCGGCGGGCGCCGAGGATGCACATCCAGGGATTGTCCCGCACATCGGAACTCCGCCATTCCAATTTGCGGCGTTGCCGCCTTAGCTGGCAGCAACCGATGATCATCCTCACACCGGCAAAAGCGGACGGACTTGTGGAGCAGTGACCCGAGGGAATCTCCTGAACTGCGTTTCGAAATTCGCTAGCATATATCGCTGTGCCGGATTGATTTCGCGCGTCTGACAATCTTCTGTTCTTAATGCCAAGTCATCTCCTCAATGCCCAGTAATCTTGTGGTCGCGCAAAGCGGCGGGCCGAGCCCTGTGATTAACAACTCGCTGCGTGGCATTGTGGAAGCCGCGCGGGATCATGCGGCCATTGGCCGCGTCTATGGCGCCAGGCACGGGATCGAAGGCGTCCTCAAGGAGGAGTTGATTGACCTTTCGGCTCAGCCGCACGAGGAAATCTCGCTGTTACAGTTTACGCCTGCGGCCGGATTCATCGGCACTTGCCGCTATAAGCTGCGGCCGGAACAGCAACAGGACTTTGAGCGCGTGATTGATGTTTTTCGCGCTCACGATGTAGGCTACTTCCTCTACATCGGCGGTAATGATTCCATGGACACGGCCGACAAGATCGCAGCGCTGGCGCAAGCGAGGGGCTTGGACCTGGTCGCCGTTGGCGTGCCCAAGACGATTGACAATGACGTCGGCGATGCGGCGTTTCGGCTGATTGACCACACGCCAGGCTATGGGTCCACGGCCAAGTACTGGATGCACATGGTGCAGTTTGCGGATGAGGAGAACCGCGGCTCTTCGCCGGCTGATCCTGTCCTGGTGCTGCAAGCCATGGGGCGCAAGATTGGTTTCATTCCGGCGGCGGCGCGGTTGGCGGACCCCAACCGCGAGTTGCCGTTGTTGATTTATCTGGCGGAACGCCCGGTTTCGCTCGCGGAGTTGGCCGAACAAGTCAACGATCAACTGCGTCAGGCCGGTCGAGCGATGGTCGTTGTCAGTGAAGGTTTGGATGTCGGCAAGCTGGGCGAAGTCAAAGACGCGTTTGGGCATACTTCGTTCAGTTCCAGCAAACAGACGGTGGCCAGCATTGTTGTGAATTACCTGAACGAAGTTGGTTTGGCTGCGCGAGGAGCGGCCCGCAGCAATGTGCCCGGCACGGATCAACGACACAACATGGCCCTGGCCAGCACCGTGGATTTGCTGGAAGCGTACGAAGTGGGGCGTAAAGCGGTGGAGTTGGCCGCGGCAGGCGAAAGCGGGTTTATGGCAACCATCTTGCGGGACGCCGGAGCGGAGTACCGCGTGCGATATGACAAGGTTCCGTTGGCCGATGTTGCCAACAGCGAGCGGGTCTTTCCCGCGGATTGGATCTCGCCAGGCGGCACTGACGTGACCGACGCTTTCCTGGATTACGCGCGGCCATTGGTTGGCGAGGAGATGCTTCAGCTTCCTACCGAGAACGGGCGGATTCGCATGGCTCGCTTGCAGCCGCACGATGTGGAGAAGAGGTTGGAATTCTACAAACTCCAGGCGGGGGAATAGCGCGACACGGCTTCAGCAGCCGTTTGATTTGAACCACCGCCCGCTTGATTGACCCACGGCGCGGTGGCATCTATTGTGACATTCGGGAATGCCCTTCTGATTGGATTGTTTCTAACCCCAGGGTAGTGAAATGCTCAAAGGTCTGCTGTTGTTGCTGGCGATTTCCGGCGGTGCATTCGTCCAGGACAACGGATCACAGTCGACGGCTTCTCGTGCCCAGGAATTGCGCGGCGCGTACGGCCGCCTGCGATCAAACAACGACCTGCTCTCCTATCACTTGGATCTGCGTGTCGATCCGAGTCGCAAGCACCTCAGTGGCAAGAACACGATTCGCTTCCGCATGCTGGAAGATGATGCCCGCATTCAAATTGATCTCTACGAAAACCTGGACGTTGACAAGATTCTGTTGGATGGAAAGGAACTAGACTTTGGGCGCGAGTTGAACGCCGTGTTCGTGAGCTTCCCAGAGACTTTGAAAGCCGGCGAGACTTATGAAATTGAATTCCACTACTCAGGCAGCCCCGCAGAGCAAGGCCGCTTTGGCGGCATCAAGTTTTCGACCGATCCCGAAGGCCGCCCTTGGGTAAATACGGCCTGCCAGGGTGAGGGCGGATCCATCTGGTGGCCCTGCAAAGATCAATGGCGGGATGAAGTCGAGTCGATGGACATCAGCATTTCCGCGCCCAACGGACTGCAGAACGTTTCCAACGGTCGCTTCCAAGGCAAAGAAGATCTTGGCGATGGCTTCACGCGTTGGGACTACCGTGTCAACTATCCAATCAATTCGTACTGCGTTTCGCTCAACATTGGCGCGTACGAACATTTCTCGGAGAAGTTCGGCGACCTGACGCTCGACTACTACGTGCTGCCGGAAAGTCTTGAAGACGCGCGACGGCAATTCGCGCAAGTTAAGCCAATGATGGAGGCGTTCTACCACTACTTTGGTGAATACCCTTTCCCGGACGATGGCTACAAGTTAATCCACGTGCCCTACTCCGGCATGGAGCATCAATCGGCCGTGACCTACGGCAACGGGTTTACCAACGGCTATCACAATCGCGATTGGACCGGTGTTGGCGTCAGCACCAAGTTTGACTTCATCATCATTCATGAAACTGGCCACGAGTGGTTTGGCAATGCCGTCAGCGCTTCTGACGTTTCAGACATGTGGATCCACGAAGGCTGGACGACCTATCTGGAATGCATGTATGTCGAGCATGTCTTTGGCTATGACGATGCGCTGAAATACACCAACGCATACAAACGCAAGATTCGCAACCGTCGTCCCATCATCACACAACGCGGAATCCACCAAACACCGCCGCAAGACATGTACTTCAAAGGCGCATTGTTCCTGCACACAATGCGCGGTGTGATGGATGATGACGAGAAGTGGTGGGCCCTCGTCCGCGAGGTTTACGATTCGTTTAAGTTCAAGAACATTCTCACGGAAGATATGGTGGAACTCTTCAACCAGCGGTATGAGCGCGACATGACCGCCGTCTTTGACCAATACTTGCGACGTGCTGATCTGCCGACGCTGGAGTTGGCGTTTGACGAAGAAGCCGGCAAGGTCAACTATCGCTGGCAGGCGACCATCGAAGGCTTTGACATGCCCATTCGCGTGGGCGACCCCGAAGCCTGGCAGACGATTGAGCCCACGACGGAATGGCAGAGCATGGAGACGGAACTCTCGCAGGCCGATTTTGCGGTGGCCACGGACCTGTATTACGTCAAAGTCGAGAAGTCCGCTGCGGCTGACTCCAAGTCGCAGCTTGATTGACGCCGTGGCAACTTGCCAAACGCTTAGAATGCCGGGCCTGCTGCCGCCATAACAGCGGCGTGATTCCGCACTTGCGCCGCAAAGGGTTTTCTCAGCCAAGTCTCAGCGTTCCTGGTCTACGCCGTTCGTGAACTCCGGCTAGATTGCGAGAGATTTGATTCTCGCCTTCGCACCAGGAGACCAACATGGCCATCAGATCCCGCCGCGACTTCCTCCGTTACGCTGCCGCCGCTTCGGCAACCGCCTTGGCGCCCACGCTCGCTATCGCAGGCTGCCAGGGCCGCGAGGCTCCCAAATCAGACGAGTTCCTCAAAGCTGTCACCGAGGGCAATCTCGCATCCGTGAGAAAGATGCTGGCGGAGGACGCACGGTTGCTAGCCGCCAAAGACACGACGGGAAAGTCCGCGTATGCACTGGCCCTCTTGCATGGCCATACTCAGGTGGCCGGTTTTCTGGCCGAGAGCGGTTACTCGGCCGATTTGCACGAAGCCGCGTTGGCGCATGACTGGAAACGGTTTGATGAGCTGACCAGCACTCTTTCCGAAGAAACCCTCGACGACATCAACAGCGATCATCCCATCGGCGGAACGGCCATGTTTGCCGCTGCAACAAGTGGAGCCGGCTCCGATATGTGGCGAGTTTACGCCGTTTGCGGCGATCCCAACATTTCCCCGCGTGGCGAAACAGGCGTCACCGCGCTGCAGACGGCATTGCGCTATCCAGACTTGCCAACCGCCGAGATCACCGCGGCTACACTGTTGAGCAACGCCACAGACCCGAACCCTGCGGCGAATGCGGACCGCCCTCCGTTGCACATCGCCGCGGAGAGAGGCAGCACGGAACTCGTGGAAATGCTCATTCGCGTCGGCGCGGATGTCAGGGCCGCGGATCAGTCCGGCAACACGGCGCTTCAAGTCGCGCAATCCGCAAGGCAGGCGGCCGTTGTGCAGATGCTTACCGAGCACGAAAGCATCCCGCGCACACATCGCGTTCATCACGCTCTCACCAACGCAAGCGGCGAAAAATATCTCGCGCCGGATATCTCGGCAATCTCCATCGTCAAGCGACGGCAATTCGTCGGCCAGTCGCACGGCAACCTGCAGTTCGTGACGGATGCCCTGCGGGAAGATTCCCGGCTTGCACATTCGGTGGCGTTGACCAGCGAAATCTGTGTGGAAGCTTGCGCGCACACGGGGCGAAAGCCGATTGTTGATGTGCTGCTGGATCACGGCGCGCCGTATTCCCTGCCAACGGCCGTGATGCGCGGAGATCTCGCAACCGCCAAGGAATTCCTGAAAGCTCATCCGGAACGGATTCATGAGCGTGGAGCACATGACTTCGCCCTGCTTTGGTACCCCGTGATCGGCAATTGCCCTGTCGAAATGATGGAACTGCTGTTGGATCACGGAGCCGGGGTGCAACACCAGCACTACCTGGGCACGACTGCTTTGCATTGGGCCTGCCAGCGTGGCCGGATTGAAATGGTTGAGTTGCTGATTGCCAACGGCGCGAATGTGAATCGCGTGGGCCGCAAGTTCTCCGCCCAAGGCGAAACGCCGTTGGCGACGGCGCTGGGATTCGGCGAGAACAAAATCGCGGACTTGCTCAAGAATCACGGAGCGAAAGAGAGTCTCTAACGGAATCACCAGTGGATGCGAAACGACGAGCGGCTATAGTGAAATGACCCCGGTCCTCGTTGTGCGTGGATGCTGTTTCTCGACATAGTTGGTCGATCTTGATGCTGCGACAATTTCAGTTTGCAGAGTTTGTCTTCAATCCTGTCAGCGGTTTACTCAAGCGGCCAGGCGAGGAAGAGCTGCGCTTGCCGCCGCAGCCGGCCAAGTTGCTGGCGTTATTGTTGGAACGCGCTCCGGAAATTGTCACACGCGAGGAAATCCGCGCGGAGCTCTGGCCGGATGTGCAGGTGGACTTTGACCGCAATCTCCACTTTTGCATTCGGCAGATTCGCTCGGCGCTAGGAGAATCGGCTGCCGATCCGCATTACATCGGCAACGTGCCTCGCCGCGGCTATCAATGGCTGACAGCGGTTACACCGGTTGAAGGCAACGACGAGCGCTCAGAAGCGAGCAGCGATCAGAAAGCTCGACAACAACCAACTGTGCACGCGACTATCCAACAACCGCCTGCCCAATCAGGCGCATTGAGGGCAGCAAGTTTGCTGCTGGGCATCGCGCTGCTATGCGGTTTGGCGTATTGGCCTGGGCAGTTCGTGGCAAGCGATTCGCTGGCTGACGAGAACATGTCAGGACAGCGAACAAGTGCGCCACAAGTTGTGGCTGATGACACTGCTCCCGCCATCCGTTTGGCGATCATGCCATTTGAGGCTGGCAACGCGAATTCGCGGTTACTATCGGCCAATGGAATTGCTGAGCGACTTGTGGATGAGTTGACGAACGCCGAAAGCGGCGAGTTTGCAGTCAGCGGTTCCTTTGAAGTTGTTGGTCCCACAACCACGGAACGCTATGCGAACCTGGAAACGCCCTTGGCGACTTTGACGGCTGACTACCAGATTGACTATGTGCTCAACGGCCGGATCATCCCAAAGGACGAAGCTACCGAGTTGTTGGGCGAGGTCATTCGCGGGACGGACGGGGCGCACGTTTGGACGCGTCGCTTCTCTGTCGCGGAGTTACGGCAAGCGGGCGCGGAGACGTTCGTCGCTGACGCGATGCGTGACGGACTCCAACAAGTACTGCAAAGTTTGTCGACAAAGCCCCAATGAACCGTTCGTTCCAACCAACCGCTCGCTGGGAGTTGCTGGAATTGCGAGCGAACTTGATGAAGCGCACGCGAGCCTTCTTCGACAATGCCGGCTTCCTGGAGGTGGAAACTCCTGCCCTGTCGGCGGACACCGTCGTGGATTTGCACCTGGATCCCGTACCGGTCACGCTCGCGGACGACCCCGCGCAGCCGGATATTGGACGAGGGGTGTGGCTGCAGACTTCGCCGGAATTCTGCATGAAGCGAATCCTGGCCGCCCATCCACGGCCGATTTACCAAATCTGCAAGGCTTTCCGGCTCGCGGAATCCGGACCGGCCCACAACCCGGAATTCACGATCGTTGAATGGTATTTTCCCAACGCGGATGATATGCGGGGGCGACAGTTACTTTCGCAGCTATGCGAACATGTCTTGGGAGCTCCGCCGGCCGAGGAAGTTACCTATCGCGCGGCCTTCCAAAAGGCCTTGGGAATTGATCCGCACACCGCGACGGCAATTGAGCTCGCCAACGTTGCTCAAAAAGAAAGCGGGCTGCGTTGTTTGAAACAGCTCGACCGAGACGGATGGCTGGACGTTTTGTTGACGCATTGTGTCCAGCCGCACTTGGGCACGGCTCGCCCAACCATCTTGTTTGATTATCCGGCAAGTCAGGCGGCGCTTGCGAAGACACGCAAAGATGAAGACGGCGCAGAGATTGCCGCGAGATACGAACTCTTCGTCAACGGCGTGGAGTTGGCCAACGGGTACGATGAGTTGCTCGATGCCGAGGAACTGCGGCTGCGAATCAAATCAACCAACGCTCTGCGCGCGGCTGCCGGAAAACCCAAATTGCCAGAAGTGAATCAACTGCTGGCCGCAATGGAGGCCGGGCTGCCGCCAAGCACAGGCTGTGCGTTAGGGTTTGATCGGCTTGTGATGGTTGCCGCCGGCGCGGACCACATCGCCGAGGTGATCCCGTTTCCGATTGACCTTGCGTAGCTGCGATCAACGGGGCGACCGAGAACCGATCCTATCGTCCGCCGGCGTGCGAACCTGACTTCTCGTCGTCGATCTCGCGGAGCATCGCTTCCACGGCTTGGCGCAAGTCGCCGCTCGATTTTCTGGCGGCAAGCTGCAAGTAATACTTCACCAGCGCGGTCTTACCTTCCTTGCGTTTCTCTTCGGCCTTGGTCAGATAGCCTTGGATCTCGGCGTTCTTGGCTGCTTCCTTGGCCTGGCGAATATCATTGATGTGCATGGCGCCATAGTTAACTGCCGCGCCACGTTGCTGCGCTTCGCCGGCCAACTGTTGTGCCAGGTCGCTGCGGGCGGCCAGTCCTTGTTCATCCGCTGGCGGCTCAACAATGGTGAAGTTGCCCAAGAGTATTTCGTCCATCCAGCGGAGGTCATGAACCCGCACGGCAACGCTGGCCCCGGAGGCATCGCGAAAGTTGCTCAGCCCATGATTGCGGACCATGGGGTGCCCCCAACTCGGTCGCACAGAGCCGGCCCTGCGCATTCCGCCCAAGTAGGCGCCGCCGCTGTCTGGCGCGAGAACCGTTGTGCTGACCGAGAAGAATGAGAACGTCGGCAACTGCACGGTAGTGCCGTATTGCTGAGCGCGAGCGCTTGAATCACTTGCGGTAATCAAGCATGCGGCAACCACGCATGTCATAAGTCCAGTGGCAACCTTGCGTGTCATAGCATTCCTCATGGGTTCGCAATTGCGAACCCCGCAATGGACTGGTTCTGTTCCTGGATTTGCGACGCTGAACAGATCTGCGCGGGCCAACTCGTGCGGGTGAGTTCGCCACGGCCAGCTCAGCAGCATTCGCGATTCTCGGCTTGTGACTGCTCGCGTCGCCAGCCGCATTCTAGCGAATTGCCAAATGGTGTCGCAACGAATTGACGCGCGCCCGGAAACGCGACAAGCTGGCTGTTTCGCCCAATTTCCCGAGACGACTTGCTGCTTTGCGACTCCCCTATGTTCTGCGGTTTCTTGAACCTGAATAAGCCCCAAGGCTGGACTTCTCGCGACGCGGTAAATGTGGTGCAAAAACTCGTGCGGCCCACAAAAGCCGGCCATGCTGGCACGCTCGATCCGCTGGCGACAGGCGTGCTGGTGGTTGCCGTCGGTCGGGCGACTCGGTTGATCGAGTATGCGCAAAGAGGCGCAAAGCGATATCTTGCGGAGTTTCTGCTCGGCCGAGCCAGCGATACCGAAGACATCGAAGGCGAGGTTGTGGTGTTGGATGATCCGCCGCGGCCAACTCGAAGAGAGATCGAAGCGGCGATTCCCAACTTCCTGGGTGAGATTCCGCAGCGGCCGCCTGCTTACTCGGCGATTAAGGTCAAAGGGAAGCGGGCCTATAAGTTGGCTCGCAGTGGCGAGGCGGTCACGCTGCCAGCGCGAAATGTCAGGATCGATGAGATTCGCATTGCTGACTATGACTACCCCAAGCTGCAGCTTGAGGTTGCCTGCGGAAGCGGAACTTACATACGTTCGCTTGGCCGGGATTTAGCTGTCAGCCTTGGAACTGGCGCGGTCATGTCTTCGTTGGTTCGCACGGCGGTGGGACCATTCGCCTTGGAAGATGCGATCTCTGCGGACGAACTTTCCGAAGCGATGATTGGCGACTCCCTCATGCCGCCTGAATGCACGATTGCAGACTTGCCGCGACAAACGTTCAATGCAAGCGAAATTCAGCGCCTGGTCAACGGTCAGGTACTGGCAACGAGCTTGCAACAAGACTCCGAATGCGAGTTTGCCGCATTCGATCAAAACGGAACCTTGTTGGGCGTTGCGTGCAGCCAACAAGGTCGTTGGAAGATTGTGCGGAACATCGCCTTCACGAGCTGATGCAGCGATGAAGACATGATCCGACGCACTATTCAGTTACGAAGGCTTTATCAACCACTGGAGCATCGGCGGCAGGAGCGGTTGTGCCGCGCGGGATTGTGTTGTTGACGACTTCCGTGTCACCGCAACCAGACAGCACCAAAGTGCTGACAAATACAACTGCGAGAACCAACCGTAACATAGCGTGCCCTTTCTCTAAGCAGGTTTGAAGAGTGCATCCTTAACGCGCTAATCTCAATACGCACTGCGCTGCGATTGGTGTTCAAAAAAAACGGCGCCGCGCCCATGCGCGACACCGTTTCTTGCAGCTAGCAAATGCTCGATTGCTAGTCTTGGACGTCCTTGGATTCAAAGCCTGTGGAATCACCAGATGGTGCCTTGCCGGCGCTGTTGGGCGTTACTTCATTGACCGGTGTATCTTCACCACAGCCGACACAAGTGAATGAGAACGCAATCACCGCCAGCATGATAAGTCGAGCCATGTTTTGCCCTTTGCAGAAAGATGTTTGTGGCCGTTTCTAGTTGGCAGTACGTTGCCAACCATGCGATGTGTTCAAACAAAAACGACCCGCAATGTGCGGGCCGTTTTTCACGCTGAACGTCATGTGCGTTGTGGGTTGATCACCTCAGCAAGTCAGGACTCCACACGCCATTTCTTCTGGCGTTGTCCATCGAAGTGAAGTGTTCACCATGGCAGCGCAGATCCACTGCCGGCAACATGCCTATTGCAAATTAGTCGTCGACTTTCATTTCGTCTTCGGCGGAAGCATCTTCCTTCGGCGCTGGGCCGGCGTCCTTCGGGGCGGGCTTGTTGACAGCGGCCGAATCGCCACAACCGACAACACCCATGCTGACAAAGCTCAAACCAAACACGATGGCAAATGCCAAGAACAAACGGGACATGCTTTTTCCTTCTGAAATTGATAGTGGCCGATTTGGAGAACGGCTTGCGAAACGAACTGCCCAATCCGCACTACTTTTCGAGTGCGACCTGCCTCTATTCTGACGAGTCACATTGCTAACGCAACGATCGTATTCTGAATTACCAATACGTTTTGGCGCTGGCGAAAGATCGCAGTTTTCGATGCTGCTGAGGTACAGCAGAAACTCGCGCGAGAGTTGCCAGACCGTTAAGACGATCCGTCGAAGCCCAACTTATTCCCCAAAAACTCAGGTTCCTGGCGGCAGCTTTCGGAATCGGGTGGGGGCGTTTGAGAGTGGTGCAAGAACGAAAAAGGTTGGAGCCCACCTGTTTGGCATCGCAAACGCGCTTCCGAAACAGGGTGCGTTCCAACCAATTTCGTACTCTTTTGGTCTGATTCCCGTCGCCCTTAACACGAAGTGGTTAAGAACGCTTTTTGTTGAATCATGCTTTCTTTGCCGTGGGCTCTACTTCGCGAACACGCGCGTCAATCTGGCTTGCCGACCGGATCGAAGAGCCAAGAACCAATCTCCTTTGTTGCGGCAGGCACGACGGTACGGACCAAACAAATCGAACAATGGCCTGCGAGAGCCGCAAGTCATTGTCATCAAAGCACTTGTGCCAGGTCAAACCAGCAAGGTGAATTGCCGATAAGCGTTGGCGTACACAGACTTACGCATTCCGCTAGCGTGAAGTTCAATGCGAATTACGCTCAGGCCCGTTTTTGTGGCATTTTTCTGACAAACACGGTCGTCAGCAGCGCAAATCCCTTACTGATAGACGGTTAGCCGCACAGCGATCTCAAATGTTCGCAATCGAGGATGATCCGTCTCAAATCGAAGAATCCCGTATTCGCTACCTTCCAGCGGGCCGGCCAGTTCCACCGGGGGCGAGTTGGGCGGAACGACCCCTTGAATGACATAGATCGCCGTCTGACCATCGGCCGTTTCTGTGGGCTCGTAGATGTTCACCGTGAGGAAGCTGGGTTCAGCGCCGGTGAATCTCAAGTTGAATTTGTCGCGAAATTCGCCTGTGACAAACACGGCCATTTCGGCGGTTGCACCGTCTTGTGCTTGAACGCCGCTGAAGTCCAGCACTTTCAGACGACTGTGCCAGTTCCTCCCACCCAAGCGCATATCGGACTTCACGGCACCGGTTACATCGATACCCACTTCCAGCTTTGAACGCGGGATAAACGGCAGCACAATCCGTTGCTGAAACTCGCCCATCGGGAGCCCCGCCTTGAGCGTCACGCTGACGCGAAAGCCGGACTTCGGCCTGAGGCCAAACTCGCCGGGCAGTTGTTGTAATTCCTCAGCGGACAGCGGCTCAGTCGCAACGCTGAAGAACTCGGCCAGGCTGCCATTCATCATCTGCGGAGTTTGCAGTTGAAGATTGTCCGTGTGATACACATAGACAAGAGTTTCCAGCTTCTGTTCGGCATCAGGGTCGCACAGTCCCAAAGCAAATTCCGACTTCTCAATCGCCGCAGGCGGAACATGAATCCCTTGAACGGCCAGCAGCTTTCGAGGAACTTCCGGGTCATTGGAAGAAACGGAAATCAACTGCGTGAATGGGCCGGCCGAATCCATTGGCGTCCAGGTGCCTTGGGCGTCGCTGGACCTGGGCGTCCACCAAATGCGAAGAGTTGTTGACTCATTGGGAGCCAGCTCATTCTTCTCCAACTTGAACTCATATTCTTCGTAGATGATCTGATCAGCGCGAAGCCGTAATGGGGCATCGCCCTGATTGGAAATCACGAACTCATGCGAGACCGTGGCATCCAAAGGCAAAATACCCAGATCGAAATTATCGTCATCAATGACGAGTTTTGGCTGCTGTTCGCCTTCAAGCGGTTCCAACCATGGATCGGTCTCGGCGGCGTAAAGCGGCGCCAGGACATCAAACCCGGTTGTCCTACCACTTGAGTAACTGGCCAACCCGTAGCCAAGGACCGAACCCAGCGCCGCCGCGGTGATGGCTGCAATAAGAGCTTTCATAGACCAATAGATGCTTGAGGGCGGAGTGACTTACTCCAGTGTACGACTCGATCTTGTGCGGAATAGGCTGCTTTCCGCCCATTGATCCGTACGGACGGCGTGGTTGCAGTGTTCACCGCGCGAATAGACCTTGCCGCTGTTGACGCCTGGCAACAATCGTTGCCAAAAGGCAACACTTTGCGATGGATTGTTGATAGCGCCCCTGCGGAGACTTGTGCCCTTAGTCCAGCGGTAGCCGCAGCTTGCGGCCCCAATGGGTCAGATCTCCAACTCGCTGGTTCGATCGGCCTGCGGCTTGCTTCCTGATTGGGAACACCCGCTTTTCTTGCCGCATGACCCGCACGAGCCTGCCATGAGTTCCGTCCAACCCGTCTCTGCCGGAGCAACCCCCGCCGCCACGCCTCAACAGGCAGCAGCTCCCCAACAGGCAGCAGGTCCCCAAGCTCCCACGTCCGCGGAAACCCCAACAGAGCTGGCAGGCGCGCCCGGAGTGGAAAACTCCGCGGCTGAGTTCGCTGGCGAAGCCCAAGGCGGCGGAGGGCTGCAATCGTTGGCTTCCGCTCTCTTGTTGGCTTTGCTTTTTGGAGAACAGGATGGCGAAGACGACAAGTCTTCAACCGCCAAGTTGTTGCTGGGACTTGCCGCGTTGGGAATGCTAGCGCCGCAAAATGGTCCGTCGGTTTCGTTTCACGCGTCCTTCGGGGCCAACGATGCACAACAAGCCTACGGTCAGGCCTCAGGCGTTGCTCCAACCGTGGGTGTGAACATCAACGCAACCGCCTGATAAACGTCAGGCAATTTGTTCCAGCATCGCGGCCAGGTAGGATTTCGCTTCTTGAGCCGCTTCGTCCGGATTGGCGATGTAAGGATAGAGCTCGACGGTGAGCCAGCCGTCGTAACCGGTTTCCTTGATTGCCCTCATCGTGGCTTCAAAGTCAATCGCGCCGCGTCCGGGGATGAGATGCTCGTGCACGCGTGTGGCCGCGATGTCTTCCAGGTGATAATGCCGCGTATGTGGGGCCATCTGGGCGACCCAATCTTGTGGGTCTTCACTCACACAATAGGCGTGCCCGATATCGAAGTTGAGCCCGACGGCCGATGACTTAATCCGGCTGACGAATTCCAGATACTGGTCGAAACGCTCGATCATCAAGCCCGGCTCCGGCTCGATCAACAGCCCCACGCCCAGCCGCTCAGCTTCTTCGATGCATGGCATCAACTCTTCGTAAAAGATGTCCGCGGCTGCGCTCCAGGATTGTCCTGGAGCTAAAGGCCCGCCAGGCTCGGTTGTGATGTGCGGCGCGCCGATGTCGGCGGCCAGCTGCAATGCCCGCTTGGTATGCTCACGGCGAATGGCCCGATACTCAGGCGCTTCGATCCAGGATGGATGCCAGTACGGCTGCCGCGGGTCCGCAATCGCATTCATCATGAACGCGTTCACGTTGGAGATGGCAAGATTGCTGGATGCCAAAGCGTCACGCAGTGACTGCTTCTGAGAATCCAACAACCCTGCCGGCCACGCGTGCGGGACGTCGGCCATGATCTCGATTCCGGCATAGCCCAACTCGGCAATTCGGGCGGAAGCCTGATCGAAGGGGAAATGCATGTAGGCGTTGGAGCTGAAAGCGAGCTTCATGGCAGCGATTGGCAGGGCATACTGTGGAAAGAATCGCACTCAAGCGCGATGTTGGTTCTTCGTTTAGACCCCCAGCTTGGCTTTCGAATCGGAATTGTCAAAGAGCGAAAGGGCAAATTCCCACGAATGCTGCGCAGTGGGCAAGGCGAGTTTCCAGAAAAAACTTGGGGCGGCAAGCGCAGAGCACTCCGCCGTGAAGGCGAATTGATGGCAAACGCGAGAATATCGCAGGCGCGCTCACCGCGAATATCACAGGGATTTCGTGTTGTTGTCCCCAGGTTTGAACGGTGTGTTTCGCACTAGCATGTCCACCAACTCGTGGATTTCAAAAAACTTGACGGGCGCGCATGCGATGTATACGCCTCAAGCAGGACTGCGTAGCAGACCTGCAGGTCCGGCTATGGCTGACGAGATCTTGGTGTTGGCATGCCTTGCATGCGGCAGAGGTTCGCGACGCCGAATAACCTTCTTGATGCGAATGAACCCTCTTTGAATGCCGAGGCGAATCACTGCCGGTCTAGGCAGCAATAGCACGCCAAGCTCTATTCACTCATGCAGCACAAACTTCTGCTGCTCAGCATCCCAACGGATATCCATCTTGCTGGTGCGTTCCAGCAACTCTTGCCATTGCTCGTCGGCGAGGGAATCGTAGAAGCCCAAGGGCGGCAAGTCCTCGACAACGCCTTGCAACATGGCGACAGCTTGACGGCGAGCCGATGCGCGGGCGTTGCCCAGTTCATAATCTTGAAGCAGCTCAAACCGAGGGCTGTTGAAGATCTCCTCCGCCGCCAATACGGGATTGGCCGACGGCGTGATCGGCTCATCGCGCAGCACGCCATGTAAGCGGGCCCAATGGATGTGAGAAGAAGGATGATCTGGAATCCCGCTTCTGCCTGGGATCGTACGCCCGACCATAAACGGGATATCTCGCGCGGTTGCCATCGGCCGGATGGGCCAGGCGACGTTCTTTCGCGAATGGTAGTCCATCGTGTAAATACCGACCAACGGTTCGGGAATCTGCTCCCCAAGCTGAATCGGCTCAAAGATGCCGCGGATGATCCAGAAGATGATGTCCTGTTCGCCGGGACGCCACAGTCCGCTGGTGAGTCGCGTGTACTCTTCCAACTTCGCGAGCGCCTCCTCTTTCCCCAGTGTACGCAATGCGTTGGCCGCGCGAATGAACTTGGTTGTGTCATAGTCATCGAATGGCCATTCTGACGCTGGATCAAGCAGCTGGACCTCCCATGCAATATACGACAAGTCAGGAGTCTCTCGCATATAGACAGAGCTGGTAGTCGCTGGATGCTTTGAGTTCCATTCCACGTGCCAACCGCCGTCGGCAGTTTTGGAATGCTCCGCCAAGGCCAGCCCAAACTGAAACGCTTGCGCTTGCAATGGATTGTGGTCCGCTTCGCGCAAGTCCAGGCGAAGTTCAAACGTGCCATCCCGGTTCACAAGGCCGGACTCCCAAATGGTAAAGTCCCCACCAATTCCCTTTGACCAGTCAGCTTCCCCGTCGGGGTATCCGACCACGCACACAGTAATGCCTTGGAACCAGTCGACGGGGCGCGTGTTTTGTCCACCTTCAATTGGCACACGCAGCGTTCCGTGCACAGTCACGGATCGGCCGCGCCCTGCTGACTTCAATGGGGCCCAATCGACGCTAACGAGGTCCAGCGTCTCTTGCGTCGGGCGCCCCGCGAAACCTCGGACGACAACAAACTCCTGCTGCTGCGTCCAAGAATCCTCATCTTCCTGAAAGCTGATTCTGCCTGCTCGGATTTCAACATCTTGTTCCTGTTTCGCGAAAGCGACTTCGCCGTGAGTCATGAAGGCAACGGTCAACAGGGTCAGGAGCATCCGAAGGCTAACGTTGTGGACAACCAGCATTATTCGTTTCCTCCTGCGCTTGATTCGTTCTGCTCTCGTCGTGCCTTTTGCACGAGTTTCTGGATCGCCCAATCATTTCCCTGAGCCAGTTCTTCCAGCGCGGCTCTCGTTTCAGGCGAGTCAATCGCGGCCAATGTGAGGATAAGATTGTCGGTGATGACCGGATCATGATCCTTAAGCACATCAAGCACAAAGTGCTGAAAGGGCACCGCGGCAGGGCCAAGTTCGGTGATCGCCCTTAACGCCGGAAACTGGCTGAAGCGGTCACCGGCCATGAGCTCGGTCAGTTCTTCTGCAAGCGGAGTTGTGTCGCCAGTGATCTGGTAGATCGAAGCACCTGCCTGAAGTCGGGGCTCGGTGTGTTCGGCGTCCAGCAACGCCGTCAGCTTGGGAACGGATTGCTCTGCACGCTCACCATAAGCTCCCAAGGCCCTGGCTGCCCCGTGAACAGTCCAGATATCGCTGAACGTCAGACATTGCTCAAGGTAAGGGATGGCAAGTTCCGGCGTTGGCGTGTGTTTCGCCAGCAGGTCTGCTTTACTGCGATGCGACATGAGCGAATTCGATTGCAACTCGATCATGAACTTGATCGCAGCCCTCTCATCGTCCGGATCGCCATGCGCGACGAGGGCTTCAATTCCGGCTCGAACAGCATGGCCGTCCCTCGCTGCGTTTAACTCTTCCCAATAGACTTGCCTCAGTTCCTCTGTATAGAGACCCAGCCGCCGGGCCCAAGTGGCAATTTCTCCGGCGGACAATTCGTCCGAGCGGTAGCGCTCCAGCAGAATGGGAATCACGGCGTTAGCGATCTCGCGATTGGCTTTCGAGATTAGAAATGAAGCGAGATGAATCTCTTGTGCTTCGGCTTCAGCGACGAATTGCTTGATGTCTTCCAGTCGCCAAGTGCCGGTTAGGCCGATCCAGCGCATTGCGTTCTGAGCGACCGCGCGCCACGCTTCGTCCTCGCCGCTGAGAAATGGTGACAACTTGAGCTGGTCTTCATCCGCGAATTGCAACCACGGAGGGTCTGGGTCATATGTGCCTGAGGTCGGCGAATAAACCCCGCCGCCTTCAACAATCCTGTCTATCGCAGCCAGGAAGCGATCCGTGTCACGCGTCACGTGCCACAGGGCGGTCGCAAGCATTTCCTGCACGTAGAGGATACTCGCCGCGTTGTAGTCCTCGTCATCCGGATCATTCTTGAGTTCTTCCGCGTAGCGTTCGAAGATCAAATCGATAGTTTTCTCGAGCGCGTCGGCTGCAGGCGCTCCTTCCAAACCCATCAAACCAATCGCTGCGGCAGCCAACGTTTGAACTTCTTCGTCTTCGTGACTTAGCAGAGGAATTAATTGCGGAAGCTCGCTGGCACTCGGAGGACCAATGTGCTGCAACACGTTCCGTCCAAGATCGTGATAGGCGTACTCATCGTACGAGTACTCCGTCGGCAAGCCTTCCGGCCCACGAATCAAAGCCGGGACCGCGGACCGCGCTTCCGTGCCATAGCGCGCCAGGCTTTCGGCAATCGCTGTGGCGCGATCCGGTTTGGCGATCATCTTGGCCAGCGCCGGGACGGCCAGCTCAGGGTTGTTGCGGTTGATGGCCAGCGCTCGTCCGGCTTCGACGGAGACAGCCGGCTCGGCATCGTTCAGCAGTGTGATCAGATCTGGCACAGCCTCCGCATTCATGTTGCCGAGCGCTCCCGCCAGGGCTCCGCACACGCGAGGATCGGACGCCGACAGGAACGGTTCGCAATCGGAGAGTTGAAGTTTCTGCATGCGACCTAAAGCAGTGATGGCCGCCGCTTGAACGCGTAGTGAGTCATGGCGTAAGTGCGCGCGCAGCGGCGCGACGCTGGCGTTGCCGATGGCGACCAACGCTGCGACGGCGAACGCCCGAGTGGAATATCTCTGATGGTTGAGTTGAACGCAGAGCGCGTCCACCGCCGGCGCGGCGGATTCGCCCAATTGCGTCAAGGCTCGCATCGCTAACTCGGCGGCCGCGGCGTCATCTGCTTCAATGACAGCAACCAATTGGCCCACAAGTTGCTCTCTGAGTTGAGCATCTGTTGGCGGCGTCCAATTCAGCTCGGCCACGTCCAGCAGGATCTGCCAGAGGTCATCATCCTGCTGCGCCAGTCCAAGCGTTGCTTGTCCAAACGTTGCCCGTGGCGCGGTCAACAGACACGCCCAGGCGAGCAAGACGGCCGCGCCGAGTATGCTTGAGCGACGGTTGCCGTGACATCCCATCGAGTCTCCCCCTTTGAAACACGTTGCCCAATATGTGGCGAAGTTTGCCGGCAACTTGCAGGGACCGCTGCGAGTTCAGCGTCATTATAGTTGGGCGCTGGGGCGAGACCTAATTTCGCCGGAGTGACCGAAGGCCGGGGGACTTGTGTTTGCCATTCAAATTGCCATCGCGGCGTGCCTTGGCACCTGACCGCATTTGTCGACAATCTACCGCCAGGCGCGAGCCGGTTTTGCTCGCGCACACTTGACTGACTTTGATTGATTCACCGCATGTCCGAACTCCTGCGACCGTTGTTGATTTTGGGAACGCGGCCGGAAGCCATCAAAATGGTGCCGGTCATTCTTGAGTGCCAATCGCGGACCGATGCGATGCGGCCGGTGGTGTGCTTGAGTGGTCAGCATCGCCACATGGCCCGACCGATTTTGGAATACTTTGGTATCACGCCGGACATCGACTTGGATGTGATGTCTGAGAACCAGACGTTGGCCAGCCTGACGGCCAAGTTGGTGACCGCGCTTGATGAGTTGTTGACCGAGCAGCAGCCGGATTGCATTGTCGCTCAAGGCGATACGACCACAGTCATGACCGCGGCGATGATCGCCTTTTATCGACACGTGCCGTTTGTGCATGTGGAAGCTGGGCTGCGGACAGGCAACCTGCAAGCGCCCTGGCCGGAAGAGTTCAATCGTCGCGTGGCCGGGATTGTGGCCACGCTGCACTGCGCGCCAACCTCCGGAGCGGCCGAGAACCTGGCTCGCGAAGGCGTTCCGGAGAGCCAGGTCAAAGTCACCGGCAATACGGTTGTCGATGCGCTGCGAATGACCATCGAACGCGAGCGCGCGAATGCCGAAACCTGGATCGGCCGCCATCCGCAACTCGCCGGCGACGCGCCGTTGTGTTTGATCACCGCACATCGCCGTGAGAACTTCGGCGGCGGCATGGAGAACATTTGTCAGGCGATCTTGCAGTTGTCCTCGCGCTTTCCGGAAATGCAGTTCCTGTATCCGGTCCACTTGAACCCGAACGTGCGCGAGCCGGTCAACAAGTTGCTTGGCGATCAAGCGAATGTCACGCTGGTGGAGCCGGCCGCCTATCCGGAGTTCGTCTGGTTGATGGATCGGGCGAGCGTGATCCTCACCGATTCCGGCGGCGTGCAGGAAGAAGCGGCCAGCCTGGGCAAGCCGGTAGTAGTGATGCGCGAAACGACCGAACGGCCGGAAGTTCTGCAGGCCACCGAATGCCACCTGGTTGGTTCATCGGTCGAACGGATTGTCGACACGGTTTCCAGCGTGCTCACAAAGTTGGCCGCCGGCGGGGCTGCGCAGAGTTCCGCGGATAGCGCGATCATTCGCTCCGATTTGTTTGGCGATGGTCACGCGGCAAAGCGGATCGCCGATTGGATGCTGGAGCGGATTGACGTCAGCGGGTAGCCGCGCGAGCGACACCCGTTTTCGGCGCGTCGATCTCTCTCAGCGGAAATACCCGATGAAGAAGTCGAACGCGCCACCATCGCGATCGTCCCATAGCCACCAACGGCCGGACCTCTCGCTGTCTAGCAGTAACAACTCAAAGGGATTGTGTTCTGGCGGCGCTTGCGAAGGCCGGAATCCCTCGTCCCAGTTTTCACTCACAGGGCGGAAGTACTGCTGCGGGTGGTAGACAGGACCATCATGGGAACTGCCGGAGGGGCTCAAGACCGGCTCGTCCGTATATGGCGCAACCGCCGGCGGCGATGGCATCACGCCTTGCGGCATTGTTGGCGATACGGATGGCCCAACTTGCGGGGAAATGTGGGGAGTTGCAACTCCCTGGATGTATGCCCGCGCTTGCAGCCGTAGCTCGTTGGCCATCTTGCGAAGTTTGTCGGCCTCGTCGAAGAGATTCTTGCGCTCCATCAGATTGGCCGAGTGTTCCATCTGCTCGGCCGAATTCCGCAACACATCAACGGCGAATTCCTTCGTATCAGGATGCATTGTCTGCTCCGAAACAACCGGCGTGTAAGCTTGCTGCGGAGCATACTGCGGGACAACTGCTGCGTACGGATCGCCAATTGGTTCCGCGTTTGGCGGCGGATCTTGGTATTGGCCGTAGCCTGGCTGTGATCCAAAGCTCTGGTCTGCAGGGCCGGGGCTCTGATACGCGGCCGGATTCGTGACCGAAGCTCCGCTTGTGGGCAAACTTGAAAGATCCACTTGGAAACCTGCCGGCAAGTTGGACCAATCGATGTTATCCGGCGTGAAAGTGCTGGCCGCTTGTTGCGGAACCGGCTGACCAAACGAAGAGTTCTCCACATCGGCCTGCGGGAACTGACCGCGGGCGGCTTCCAGCGCGCGAATGCGTTCAACAAAGTTACGCTGCGCGCCGAGTTCCGTGTCGCCTTCAGCACCGCCATCAAAGAAGACAGTCCCTTCCAACGCGCTTTGCTGTTTCATGAAGATCGGCAGCAACTCGGCGGCGGCTTCGCCATCTTCCAAATCCAAAACTTGGGCGTCCGTTGGCTGATGCACAACAGGCGACTCGTGCGGAATTTGCCGCGACGTTTTGATCTCGGACACACGTTCTTCGAATGTTGGCGGTTTGGCGGGCACGCGTTGTTGAAAAGGCGTGCGACTGTCGACAAACTTCTGCGACGCGATGTCCGGGAATTCAAACTCCCGCATGATCGGGCCTGCTTGCGTTGGCTCAATTTGCAGGTATTGATCAATCTCCGCGGCCCATTCGGAGTTCGCCGCTGGCCATTGGCTGGTTGTGAATAATGAATTAAATGCGCCCAAGGGGGTGATTTCATCCGTCGCCCGAACTCCCAATTTCGCCGCGACGGAACCATCTTTGGGTTCAAAAGTTTGCGTCCGGCGGCTGCTTGTGTATTCGTTGGCCGAGAAAAACTGGGGCATACCGCTGCCATTTTCAGAGTTGGCGACCGACTGGTGCGGTGCGCAGACATCTTCGCTTCGCGGCGTGGCGTACGGCCAAAACTCCGGCAGTTCTTGCTGCATTGCTTGATAACTCGCAAAGTCAAACGGGCCATCGACAGGCGCGCCGATTCGCAAGAATTGCTCGATGGTGGATCGCATGGGCGCAGGCGATTGTTGCGCAGGGTCACCTTGCATCTCGACCACAATTGCGGGGAAGTCCGGCGAGCTTGCCGCGCTGACTTGTCCGGCTGCCAGGTCCGCGGCCGAAGGGGGCGCGACCAGCGGGCCTTCATCCTGTGCGTTTTTGTTCTGTGTGTTTTCGCCTTGTGCGACAGCGTGGACTATCTGGGCTGCTGTCATTGAAGACAACAACGCGGACGAAAGCGAAACAGGCGAAAGCAAAACAAGTGCGAACGCAAGTGCCGCGGTGACCGAGATTCTTGCAGCCATCTCTTCCTCCATGCGTGGCGAAAACCACGGATGCGATGCGGTTTCATGCAGCCTGCGCATCCTTGCAGGCCGCGGGATTATAGCGCCCGCGCCACAACGGCGGAAACCCCAGTCAGCAAACCACACAAACACACGAGAATGCCGTAGACAGCAGTGAATGCAGTGGTATTGGTTGTCAAAGGCTCATCAACCTTCAGTCACTCAGCCCGGCCAACTCGCACAAACTCGCATTCACCACCGGCTGAGGGCAACTCCAAACCAGGAAGAACAGTGCCTCGCGGCACCAACGCCCGGCGGGGTGGCCTGTCACATAGCCGGTCCCCTTGGCGGCTGTGAGCGCCGCTTGCGTGGCGCGAAGCACAAGGCTGTTCGCCCTGATTCGCAGGTTGTCCATCGTGCAAGGCTGATCGCCGGCGGCCAACTGCAGCAGGTCGGCCTTTAGCCGAGCGTAATCGTTGCGGAGTTCTTCCGTCGGTCGATTGAGGTCCTCACGCCGCTGACCTTCTTCCTCCATGAAGGCAATCGCCGCGTCAGCCAAACCAACCGCCAGAGTGGAAGTCTGCAACCCGCCCGTGGCCGCGCCGGTACCCGCGCCTGAGGTCATCACGTTGTGTGCAGGTCCGGCCAGGAGCCACTTGCGGTCCACGTGAACGTTGTCACAACGCACGGCTCCGGTATGGCTGGAGGTCAGGGCGACAAGTTGTTGCGGCTCATCGGCGGAAACGCCTGGCAGATTGCAAGGAAGCGCGACCAGGAATTGCCGTTCGTCCTCAAGCGTGGCACCAATGACGATTGTCTCCGCATGGTCTCCGCCGGTCACCCAAGGGCTGAATCCGTCGAGCAGGAAACCATCGTTAGTTTCTTGTGCGGTCAACACCGGCTTCCGCACATGCCGGCGACTTGTCGTCAGGTGCGAAATACCAACAGTGGCGAAACTCTCGCCGGTCAACAACGCCGGCAATAACTCTTCGCGAGCGTGATCGCTCTCGCCAGCGGCAATCCGCTTACAAGCGCCCGTCCGCTGCGTGATGATGAAAGTTGTGCTCAGGCACGCCGCGGACAAGCCGAGATACCCGCGAACGACATCCGCGTCTTCCCAGCCAAAGCCGCCCAACTCTCGCGGCAGAAACCAGCGATAAACGCCGTACTCGCCACACAGCCACAATTGCTGTTCCGGCCAGGCGTTATGCAAGTCGGTCTCGGCGGCCAGCTCCGCGAGCTGTTCACAAAGTTCCGCCAAAGCGGGTGAGTCCGGCGATTGGATTTCGTCAGGCATTGAACGTAAATCAGATGTGCGTGTTCACCAGAAAAATCGGAGAAAGGGCAATTCCGCTGTGGACCACTGCGCAGAAAATCGGCAACGCTACAGAAGCTTTCAAAAAGCACCGCGAAACCTGCGGGAAACCTTTGAGTGATCCCGTTGAAGCAGTCGCAGTGCGTAGGGACATTCTGCGCAAACACGCAGCGGACATTAACGATGCTACCACAAACACAACTCCGTACGGCAGAGTCCGTGAGCGTCTTCGTACGGAATCTGAGCGGTTGCGAAGACTTGTTCCGACGACGCGAATTCGCACAACGCTTTGAACAGGAACGACTAACCAATGCCCAACCCGCCAACATTGCGATCAACAATAATCAAACGTCGCCAAAGGACCAGTTGCCAATGGACCAATGGTCTTCACGCGGCAAGGTTTCTGATGCATCCGGAACATTTCACGCCGCTTTGGGAAGGATTTCCGCCGCGCCTGGAAAGGTTTCTCATGCGCCTGAAATCTTTTCCGATGCGATGGAAATCATTTTGAACGCTGAATGTTGGCAAGCTGGGGAGTTTCAAGCTGTGCAAACGCGGCACGCTTGGAAAGCGTTTCCCGAGCAGGAACTGCGATATTCCAACGAGAATCGCGTGCGGCGTAACCCCTGCGGACGGCGCAATCAGGACCGATTGGAGAATCCTTCGGGGCGGCGCGGTCTTCACCCGATTTGCTTGATACGGGTTGAGCCACAAGCCGCCTTTCGGCATTGGCTTGACGTTAGCGTGCGATTTCGGCACGCTGATCGTTTCAATCGGGCAGGTCTGCCCAACTCGCCGCGTTTTCGCGGTTTGTGCAAAAGAACTGGCACGCAAACAAGGGCGTGAAGAATCGTGAATGCTCAATCAGGTGAAATGACGGTGGAACCGCTGACTGAATCTCGCGTGGCGGATATTTCGCCGGAATCGCTTTACCACAAGTGCCTTGCGCTCGCCCACAACGTGTGGTGGAGCTGGCAGCCGGAAGTGGCGAATCTGTTTCGCGACTTGGATCCCATTCGCTTTCGCCAATTGGATCACAACCCCATTGCTCTGTTGGCGGAGTTCACGCCGGAACGGCTGGATGTCCGAGCCCAGGAAATGGTGCTCTACAGCCGGATCAACCATGCCTATCGCCAACTGAAGGACTATTTGGATCCCAGCAAAGCGACCTGGGGAAGCACGCATGCTGGCGTGTTGGGCGCGCGGCCAGTCGCCTACTTCTCCGCGGAATTTGGACTGCACGAGTCCATCCCCATCTACTCCGGCGGATTGGGTGTGCTTTCCGGAGATCACATCAAGAGTGCCAGTGGGCTGGGGATTCCGCTTGTCGCCATTGGCCTGTTCTATGACCAGGGCTATTTCAAACAACGCCTGGATGAGAACGGCTACCAGGTGGAAGAGTACATGTACACCAAAGTGGAGAACCTGCCGATGCAGCCGGCGGTTGACTCCGCTGGCAAGCCGATCACGGTCTCCATCGAAACGCGGCAAGGAACGCTGGGCGCCAAGGTTTGGTTTGTTCGCGTGGGGCGAGTGAACCTCTATCTGTTGGATTGCGATACAGAAGGCAACAAGCCCGAAGACCGCGAATTGACTTCGCGATTGTACGGCGGCGATCACCGCACGCGGATTCGACAAGAACTTGTCTTGGGCGTGGGCGGCGTCAAAGCACTCAAGGCGCTGGGCATTACACCTGGCGTGTACCACTTGAACGAAGGTCACAGCGCGTTCGCTCCCTTTGAAGTGATCCGCCAGCGAATGGAAGACGATGGCTTGGGCTTTGACGAAGCCCTGCGCGAAGTGGCTCAGAGCACCGTGTTTACCACGCACACGCCTGTGCCAGCCGGACATGACCGCTTTGACGCAACATTGATTGAGGAACATCTTGGGCCGTTGCGGGATAAATTGGGCATCACGCCGCAACAGCTGATGGAGTTGGGGCGAGTTGAACCCCAGAACGAGCAGGAAACATTTTGCATGACGGTGATGGCGCTTAAGACCTCACGCCGCGCGAATGCCGTGAGTGCCTTGCATGGGCAGATCAGCCGCCGCATGTGGGCACAGCTTTGGCCCTGGCGCGTGGAAGAGGAAATCCCCATTGGCCACATCACCAATGGCGTCCATAGCTCCACATGGCTCGCCTGGCAAATGCGGCAACTCTATGATCGGGCGTTCATTGCCGATTGGGACGAACGCTTTGGCGAGCCGGAAATCTGGCAAGGCATTTACAATGTCGATGACGGTGAACTGTGGGAAACCCATTATGGGTTGAAGAACATGCTGCTGTCGTTCGTTCGCCGTCGCGTCAGCCGGCAGTATCGCCGCCGCGGAGAAGGGGATGAAGCCGTAATGGCGGCGAGAAACATCCTGGATCCGCACGTACTCACCATTGGCTTCGCGCGACGCTTCGCCACGTACAAGCGTGCGGCGCTTTTGCTTTCGGATATCGATCGCTTCGCGCAAATTGTCAGCGATGCCAGCCGGCCGGTGCAGTTCATTGTGGCCGGCAAAGCGCACCCCGCGGACCAGCCCGGCAAGCAGCTCATTCAGCAGATCGCAAATTTGCGACATGACGCGCGGTTCGCCAACCGGATTGTCTTCCTGGAAGACTATGACATCAACGTGGGCCGATACCTGGTGCAAGGCGTGGATGTCTGGCTCAATAACCCACGGCGGCCGTTGGAAGCTTCCGGAACCAGTGGACAGAAAGTTGTCCTCAACGGCGGCCTGAATCTTTCCATCTTGGATGGTTGGTGGGCGGAAGCGTATGACGGCAAAAACGGATTCGCCATCGGCAAGGGGACCAGCCACGTTTCGGATCAAATTGCCGATCAACGGGACGCGAAAGAACTGTACCGCGTGCTGGAACAGGAAGTTATCCCCATGTATTACGAGCGCGATGCTGATGGCTTCCCGCGTGAATGGATTCAGCGGATGAAGCATTCCATCGCGTCGCTGGCCTGGCGATTTAGTTCTGACCGTATGGTGATGGATTATTGCCGCAGCGTGTATGTGCCGGCCGCCGGCGGACTCAGCTGCGAAATGAACATCCGCTAACGATGAGGAGTTCGCAAGAGCGGGGCACAGCTGAGAATGGCATTCGCAGCAAACAACTCATTACGTCAACAAGCCGCGCAAAGCAGGTATACGCGCAAGCGGCCCGCGCGCAAAAGAACGCCGCTGGTCAGAATTCTCGTTCCAACCAGCGGCGCTTGTCTTCCACGCAGACTTCTTCGCCTTGCAATGCGAGACTATTCGATCACGCGTTGCAGCAGGATCGTTTCTTTCGCGTTGTAATCCAATCCGCGGACAAAGGCCGTCGGACGCGTGCGGTCAATAATGCCGAACATGCGGTGCCGGACAATGTTGCCATCATCCAAGCCCATCTCCCGCCCCAACCGGAAGCCGTCAGGGTAAAGGTTGCGGTACGCATTCGGCACGCGCTGCACTTCAAAGAAGCCCACCGTGATCCACACGGCATAAACATTGGATCGCGTGGTCATGATGTTGCCCAACTTGGTCAGCGGCTCATGCCGGAAGTAGGCGTGACGATCACCATCCCGCTCGGTGGGCACGGCGTTGTTGCCGACAATGACAGGATTGGATCCTGCTCGCACGCCGGACGAATCGCTGGGGGTTCTTCCGGCCAACAGTGGCTGCTCCACATTCGACGGCATGTCATTGCGCAACGGCCGCAGGAATGTGTCATTGATGTCCGGAGAGGAGAATCCCTTGAACGCGTTGCCAAAGAAAGAGGCACCGTTCGGATCAAATTCGAGATCAAATTGTGGATTGGGCTCGTTTGCGAGCACCAACTGATTGCCATGTCCTTTGCGGGAATCACGCATGGCAAAGAACGCCCCGCGGCCGTTGTAAACGTATTCAAAAGTGTTCGGATCAATCTGATCATTCAATGTCGCGCCGAACACTTCGCCCGTCGCGAAGATGTCATTCAGGTTCACCTTCCCAGGCTCACGGAACTTCGAGAGCATATTGAATGGCGGATACAACGGCGGATTGCCTGCCACCGCTGGCGACGCTGGGATGTTCGCCATGATGGCCGGGTTCAGCAACTTCTGCGATTCCGGGAACCGGCTGGGCACGTGGACGTACTCAAACAGGTGATAGAAGTTTGCGAACGAAGTTCCATCGTTCCTTTGGAAGAAGTTGAGCAAGTGCCGGAAACTAGCTTGGTTAGCCACCTGGATCGGATCATACGGATCAAACATCACGTTGGTACTTCGCGTGCTGAAATCGCGCGAGAAGCGTTCGGCGCTTGTCGCCGGCACGTTCATCAAATCAAACGCGCTGATGAACGGCCGATCATTCCAGGCAAACGACGGCGGAACTTCCCCGCCCATGGTGTCCAGGGGCGCACCAATGAAGATGCCACCGGGGCCGGTCTCGTTAGCCGGAGGCGCAACACCGCCACCATACAGCGATCCATTCAGATTGGCCCATTCCGCGATGTTGGAGACCGATTGTTCCATCGCCAAAGCCAGTGTGGCCTGATATCGCGGATCGCCTTGCAGCGTGCCATTGGCAACACGGTCCGAGGGCACACCCGGCGATGGGGCCGGGTTCTCTTCAGCAATCAGCGTGAAAGCAATGTGCTCCGCCAGGCCGGCCGCATGCGAGGCCCTGGCTGTTTGCGTTCCGGATTCGCTGCTGACTGCAACGCCGGGCACAACTGTACCATCCATGTAGTGGTCATTCGCCGGCATGGCGACGACGCCGCCGTTGTACAAACCGTTGATGTGTCCCAGCGAGTGCAACACTTCGCGGTTCGCTCGAGGATTCGCATTCCCCAGGTAATCCACGGTGGCCGCATAACCCCAGATGCTGAATTCCTGCGACAAAGCATTGCTGCTGGGATCAAACAAGTCACCAGTCTTCTGGCGGCTGGTCAAAATCTCCGGCGGATTGGCGGTTTGGTCCGGGTGATCCAACGGTTCCTCTCCGTTGTAAACGGAAAGGTCCAGGTCCATCATATCCACGGTGATGTACGGGTTGTAAACCGCGTGATACGGCGCCAACGGATTGGCCAGACGTTGCAAGAACAGCGACTTGGGTCCGTCAGCGTCAACATATGGCGCGGCAAATGGTCCCGCACCGTCTGGCTGCTGCGCTTTCAAAGCCGCCAGAGGATTGTCGTTGATGCCACTATCGCCGTCGAACGGTTGATCCCGCGGAGTGTCATACCAGTCAAATGTGTCGATCGACCAGACGCCCGCGGGCACGTTGGCAGTGGGATCATCATCGGGCTGGTCATAGTAACCAGCCGCGCCGGGGAATGTCGCCGGATCCGGCTCGCTGATGCTGAAACCGCGTCCGCGGCGACGGCCAACACCGCCTGGAACGCGCGGTCCGTTGATGACAATTCCCACGGGGCGACGAGCGAAGCGCTGTTGCTCTTCCATCCCGCCCAGTTGATTGTTGGTGTTCGTCCAGTCGGGCGACTTGTAACTGGCGTTGAAGTCAGGGCTGGCGCCCACACTCAAGTCTTGGAAGATGCCTGTGCCCACGGCGCCAGTATCGGAAACGGGCGCGACAGGACGCGGGTTGCCAACCGCATCAGGAACGAGGTCCGGGTTGAGCAATTGAATCACGGTCTCATTCCCTTTGTCCTCGGTCATGCCCATAAAGGCGTCGGGGAAACTGTGACCAATCTTGGTGGTCACGCGCGGGCCCACGACCGCGTATTGGCTGGGTGCGACGTGGAACATCCGCATCGCCGCTTCTTGCGTGCCTGGGTCTTCAAAACCCCAGTTGACGACGTTGCCAAAGTCCCGCTCGTCATCGGGCAAACCGGCGTTGGCCAACTGCAAATCGGAATAATAAATCCGCAGATCCACATCTTCTGGCGTGTAGGGCGAGCCCATCAAGGCGGACGTCTGCTGCACATAAGCATCCCAACTGGTGAACCACACAATGCGTGAGATATCCGCATCGTCCGGCGATTCAATCGGCTGTACCGACGAGCCTGGAGCTTGAAGCGAAAGAGGCGAAGTATCAATTGTGGGCCGCAGCGATCCGACGGGATTGGTGGGATCAAGCAGGCTGATCTGCCCGCCACTAGGATCATCATTCCTGGCCGCAACAACCATCCGCCAAACGGGACGAGGCAGCGTCTCGTCTTCCATCATCGTGTTGGGATCATCCATGCCCGGCGGCGCCAACCGCGAGAGATCAACAACGTTCTCAGGCACGCGCTGGTTCCCCCACGGCGTCAACGCTTCGGGTCGCAATTCCGCCGGTACAACTCCGTTGACAGCGCAAAACAGCTCGAAGAAGACCGAGCCCTGCGGCATACGAGTTTGATCATAGTGGGGGTCCATATCCAACATGCCAGCGGACGGGCTTCGCGTGGTGTAATCTCCGCTGGGATCATCGTTGGTATCCCGCGTCCGCACGTCGTGGAAAGCCCAAGTTTCGTCCAGCAACATGGTTGGACGTTCCATTCCCCAGATCACACGGCGGGGAATGTTGGGACTGATCGTTTGTGTTTCATCAGTCGTGATGTCGCCGTCGACGTCCCAGGTGCCGTTAGTGGGATCGCCGTCGTTATCGACAAATGGTTGCGCGTCATACTCGACCGCGGACATGATCGAATCGCGATCCAGATAGTCCGCGCAGTTGGCCGCCCATTGGGCAATGCGATAGGTCGTGAATTCGTTGTTGATCGCACCACTCATTTCGACCTCGCCGGCCATTTGTGCGGGCGAACCGTTCGGCGCGAATTGGAAGTACCGTCCTGTGTTTGGTTCTTGCTCTTGCAGCATCATCATCAGAGCAAACAGATGCCGCGAGTACATGTGCCGCGCGAGGTGCTCCTTGGTGTCGGCCGGGGGACTTCCGGCCATGGTTGGGTCCATGACCGGCGGATGCCCGTTGTAATTCAGATCATTCAACACGACCGAATAGGCCGGGTAACCAAACGGCATGCTCGAGTTGTAGAACTGGTTGTACGGATAGAGCGGCACTCCCGCGGCGGCCAGATCACCTGTCTCGGCCACAAATTCCCAGGCAGGCTGGAAGATCTGCACTGGGTTGGCAGGGTCTCTGGGCGCGGAATTCATTTCGCCGATCAAGTCGGGACGCGCCGCCGCGCCCGCACCGACGACCGATGGATCGTAGTACGGCGATCCGACCGTCATGTTGGCATTGTGCCCTTCATCAATCACGCGGTTGTGCGGAATGTTATTCGTCGCGTCATAATCGTCTCGGCCATTGCCGAACGGGCGGTTGATGTTCATCCGCGTTCCTGCCAACAGATCAGGCGAAAGCAAACTGCCTGTTGCAAAGTTGCTGATCGTGGCGTTGGTCAAATCAATGAACCGCTGCGGATACATTGGGTCCATAGGATCAACGAGGGTTGGGTCCGCTTGCGCCAAGCGGAATTTCAACAAGTCAATCACTGATGGCGATGGCACTGCGTCGATCAGCGCTTGCAGATTGGGATCAAACGAAGCTGCGAGCCGCATATCAACGGGATACGCAACATTCGGCGCCGGCGAGTCCGCGCTGTGCGTGGTCAGTTGCGCTTGCACGCGCCGGCCGAACGGTGTGCCGGTGTTCAAGCTGAGTTGCAGCAGATCGGCCAATCGCTCTTCCAAACCGGTGGGGTTGGAAATGAATCCGCTGGCCTGGTCAATCGCCTGGCGAACATCACCATCGGCATAGCGCAGCAGCAGTTCCAATTCGCCAGCGGTAAAGGGGCGGTCTTCATAGAACAACGCGCCTCCGCCGGAGAGCTTGCGGGTGTGTTCCCCAACAAACTCGTAAGGGTTGTCCACGTGCGGGTCATACAGTACGCCTGGCAAACCCATTGCGGCTTGCCGCATTTGACCATCAATGGCGACGCCCAAGCGGTCGATGGCTCGCATGTCCGGCGCGGTGCCAAACCGGCGACGCCAGTTTCGGACATCGTTATTGACGATGGCGCTGAACATGTCATGCACGCTGTTGATGCCCGGCGACGGGAGTTGGTAATCAGCGCCTGTGCCCGTTGGCGGCACGCTACGATGAATTTCCCCGTAACGCCCTTCGATCTCGACAAGATCTGTTGCCAGAGGATTGGCACTGTTCCCATACAGCATGCGAATGTACGACTGCGTAGCTTCGCCTGGATTGTTTTCAAACGAGCGCAGATACGTCAGCAGGTTGACATCGGCAGGGCCTTCTCCCAAACCGGGCACGGCCGGCGGGAGCATGGGGCCCGTGTTGTGCAGGGCCAAATATGCGGCCGCCGTGGGGTTCTTCTCCACATCCAACTCTTGCGTGCCGTGGTGATTGACATTCAAACGGCTGTCCAGGTCTTCCACCAGCAGAGCGAACAGCGGCTTATACATCCGGCCATCAGGCGCGGTTTGCGCTTGCATGCCCAAGTCCAGCCAAACGCTGTCGGCTTCGCCATCGCCGTCATTGTCTACGTCATAAGCAATGAGATTCGGGTTATTGATCAGTTCATTGCTGAGCGTATTGCCAGCGCCGGCACTAAACAGGTTTTCAATTTCCTGGCTGAGTTGCTGATTATTCGCAAAGAACGCCGGGTGCCCGTTGTTGGGGTCCGTTGAAGGCCGGAACATCAGGTTCCTGGCATCGGGGAGAGTAGCGCCTTGCTCCACGGCGAAGTTCAGGAAGGCCGGGCGATGCATCGAAGGCAACAGAACCCGCCAACGCTGTTGGACGCTGTCCCAAACACGGCCGGCCAGGATCATGTTGTTCCAGTCCGGAATGTCGTACGATTCGTCCGCGCCGTTGGCGTTGTATCCGCCAACGAGGTCATAATCGGCCGGCGTGGAGCCAGGGCCAGGGCCGCCCTGATTGGGAAAAAACGGCGTGCCGCCGGACATCAGCGTGAAGCCTTGCCCGTTGAATTCTCGTCCGTTGATGATGAACCCATAACCGGCCGTGTTGACTGTCGGCAGCGGCGGCGCAATGGGAGACAACGCGCTGGTGGGGAACGACTCAATCAGAAAGCTGTAATCAACAGTGCCGCCATTGGGCACCACGTTGTAATCGACTATTCGCACCGAGTGACCGACAACCGCCGGGTTGGCATCGGCGACGAACGTCAAGATGCGGCCGTTGTAATAATCATTCAGCGGCGAAAGAACACCGCCAGCTGGCCCGGTGACCACAATCTCAGTCAGGTCCGGCGCAACCTGCGGCGTGCTGTCATAGTAGTATCGCGCCGCGGAGATCAGGCCAAAGGCTGCGGTGACATCAACTCTGTCATTCCCGTATTTGTCTTCCAACAGGCTATGAGGGCCGATGGCCGAATACGTATTGTTGCTGCCGCGGATGACCTGCATGAACGCTTCGCGGAGCAAGTCTTCAAAGCCTTCGTCATAGCGTTCCAAAGATGCCGAGGCCGTGGAAACATCCTGAAACTGACGCGCGGAGACCACCCAGGTGACGCACACCAGCGAAAACAGAACCAGGATGATGACCATCATCAACAGGATGACGCCCGCCCGTTGGCGACGCCTGGGTTGGCGACGCGCTCCTTGGCGAGGTAGCCTGCTTCCGGCGCTTGTTGCAGAGCGGCGAGATTGCGACATGGCAGAGTTCATAGGTGCAAAACCGAGGTGGGACTCGCCGGCGTTTGCGACGAGAACGGTTGAGGAGCCGAGCTGGTTGGACATGATTTTGTTCTACGAAGCGTTGACAGAATTGCCCTTGGCCCGCTTCGTTGAATGTCGTTGATCGCATAGCTGAAAGCACTTCGCTTCAGCTCGCGATAGGTGTTTCTATTGGTTGTCAAACGTGACGTTGTACGTCATTTGGCGCTCATACACGCCGACCGCACCGTCAATGATGGTGCAGATCACCGGTTGATTGGGATCAAGCATTTGGACTGGCCAATCCGGCCCGGAGACTTTGATGGCGCGGTTTCCGTTGACAGTGTTGACATCCGTGACGTTGACGATTTTGTACCAGCGATGAAACCAAAGCGGCGGATTGGGCGCAGGTTCATTGGCTGGCGCGGCTTGCTGGGCGCTGATCATCACCCATTGATTGGGAGTCAAACGGCCAATCGGCGCACCGAGCATTCGAGAACCATCCAATTCAAACCAACCGGGCCCGCGAAGTGCCGCCTGCACTTGACGTTCCGAAGGCGCGTTTTCATTCAAGTCAATCACGGCCGCACGGTTGTGCGTGACAATGACTGTCACCACAAATTGCGACGGCTGATTGAGCGGAAGATATGCGGCTCGACTGGTGAGTTGCGGATTCGTCGGCGGCAAAGTTTCCAGCTCGGAAGGGCGGACCATGGCCAACCAACTGTAGTTGCCATCGGAAGAGAAGTTCGCGCCGATGGGATTTGTTGGAGTAGCGTTCGAGGCCGCGATGTCCGGACGATCGTTATCGTTGAGCGAATCAAACAAGATGTCATCTCGCCAGATGCACAGCTCATTCGCCAGGAATGGTCGCATGGGCGAACCGCCATTTTGCGGGTCGGCAATGCTGATCCGCGGCAAGTCCCAATTGGGATCGGCCGCCGTGGCGCCATACGGAAATGAAGCCGCGTTGACATCCGCAACGTTGGCCGCGATGAACCGCGGATCGATCATTACCACGCGTGGGCGGCTGATGAAGTAAACGGGCGTGCCAGCCTGATTGACCCAGCTGAAAGTGCTGAGCAAATGCGAATTGGGATTGGCCGCCGCGCCGGTTTGTCCGTCAAATTGCCGGAAGACCCAACGCGCGCAGGCCGCAGCGCGATCCTGATGGTTGGCCTGCACGGCGTGGTATTGTCCCAGCGGCACCATGGACGCCAGGCCCAACAGCCCTGTTCCCAGTACAAAGACGGAGATCAACACTTCCGTGAGCGTGATGCCGGCCCTGGCGGAATACCGCGACTGACGCGGCGCTGGTTGGTCGATCTGGTTACAAGTCAACATGAGTGGTGCGTTCTGATCGCGCCCCCGCGATTCGAATTGTGAATGTGGGACTGACTGGCTTGAATGTGAAATCAGTTGCTTCCGGCAATTTCCGAGCGGATGGAGTTTTGCCTGGCCGACGCAAGATTACACGTCACGTTGGGAACGTTTTCCGCGGAGGTCACCTGGCCGGTTTGATGATGCACCGTTACCCAGTACGAACTGGGCAATGCGGTGTTGCAGGTGTCGCTAGTGCTGACGTTGCCGCCACCCCAAACGGCCTCATTCGTGCCAATGTTCAGGAACACGCTGTCAAACGGAATCGCCTGCAGTACGAAGGCGCCAGTAGGATCGTTCGGCGCCCAAACCGCAGCTTGCCCTTTGGGCGTGAACATCAGGGCGATCGGCCCGGCGTTGTTGGGGTACATGGGGTCATTCAACGCATCAAAGCCAGGCAAGTGACCAGCTTTGCCGATTCCCGACATTGAAAGGTCAATCACAATGCCATCTGGCAATTCCAACGGAGTTCCGGCCGAGGTCTCCGGCTGGCGCAGGATTTCGTACGGGACTTGCAGCCACAAGTCCGAGTTCATCGGATCGGGCAGCGGGTAAAAGGCATAAGGCGGAAACCCGCCATCGATCGCCTGAATTTGCAACGCGGGAACGTTGGCGTTTCCGGCCGCGCCGGGATCGACATTGATGATCAAATAGTAATGCCCTTGCCGATTGAAACGGATCGTATCGCCGGGACGAATCAGATCCACCCAAGCGCTATCCGGTGTGTTAAATCGCGGCGGATTCATGGAACGATCAAGGCCGCTGCCGAGATAAACATCGGCTTGCGTTGAGGACGACGGCTCGATGATTGCTCCGCTGGTCGCGAAGTCTCCGCCGAAAAGCGGCGCCACTTCCACCAGCTGCAGGCTTGTCGCCCGGTAAACATTGTTTGCATCGGGCTCAATCAACACGCCTACGGGGCGCCCGGTTTCAATCGCCTTGGCGCGAGCGCTTTGCATCATGCTGCTGATCTGCCGGGCCGATTCGCGAATGCGGCGGCTCTCGTTATCCGGAGCGAGAAAACCAATCGCGAGACCGGAAACGGTCAGCACAACAACGATCACCACAATCAACTCGACAAGCGTAAAGCCGTGTCGGCTGCTGGCGGGCGAATTGTTTACTGGAGCATGTTCGCGGAACATCTATTTCACTCCCACGGCGTGGCCGTGAATGTTGTCCGCAGCGCCGCCCCCTTCGGCAGCCGCGGCTGGGGCTTCTGAAGCCATGAACCCGGTTCCTGAAATGTCCTGGCCGCGATAGAGATTGTTGCCGCCGTACTGTGAATACGGGTCCGCGTTGGCCACAAAGGGGCCAGGGCGGTTATCCAAAGGATAGATTCCGAAGAAGCCGTCAGGCCCTGGCGAAATCACGAGCGGATACAGCCGAAAGCCGCGAACAGGCGAAGCAGGCGGTTCAACCCGATCAACCCCCATCGGATCGAACGGGTCCGGGTGAAAGTCCGCGAGCGGGCTGTGTTGCACTTCGCTAATAAAGCCGGGCGCCCAGCGGATCCAGCCGATGGGATTTCCCCAACCGTCAATGAACTCGGGGTTGCCGTCCTCGTCCGTGTCGCCAACTTCGCGGCTGATGAACTTGATTTGGGCGTCGGCATTCATGCCATAGGTGACTGTCAGGTACAGGCACTCGGCCGATTCATTCGTTTGGCCGGCAATGGCTACGTTTTGCACCCAGGTGCTCAGCGGCGAAGCCGGCAATGGAATGCCAGCGACCATCACGGCTTGCATATCCGCGTATGTGTCCGGCATCTCTTGACGTTGATACGCACGAATCAATGCCAAGCGGGCTTGTGCATTAGCCGTGCGATCAAGCCCTGGTGAGAATTGCACGCGCCGCGTCCGGTACGAATCCCACAGCAGCATCACCTGCGCATGGATTTTGGAAACGGTCGAGCGGGTTTGCTCTTGTCGGCCGCGTTCTTGCGCGGCGGACAATCCGCCCAACACCAGGCTGGCGAGGATGACAATGATCACAATCGCCACAAGCAGTTCCACAAGCGTGAAACCACGTCGGCTGACGGCTCGCTGTGCGCGAGCGGTCTCACGAAGTGAGTCTTGCTGACAAACTGTTGCAAATGACATCAGTCCAATCCTTTTTCCAAGTTCCCCGTGTGGAAATTGGTCAGATTGTCGTTATCGCCATCCATCCATCCGCTGGCCGCGGAAGGGAAGAGCGGGAGCGCCGCCCTGGGCACGCTCGTCTGCGAATACGAGTTGTCTTGCACGCCTGCGGCGATGATCTGGAAACCGCGGGCGTTCACCGGAGTGCCAATGGGGTTGGACCCGTTTGGCAACACATGGAAATACGGCACGGCATAGCCGGAAGCGCTGGTCTGGTAGTGTGGATACCGCCCAGGGGCGGGAGCGGGGCATACGATTCGTCACCTCGCGATGCGAAGTACACATAGGGCAGCGATGTGTCCGGATCGTCCGGATAGTATTCAAACCAGCCATCGCCGTCTTGATCGGCCAAACGCGTGGGGTCGAAATCGTAGAGTGGATCAGTCCTCACTCCGCCGGGGTTTAACGGAAAACCTTTGTCGGCGTTGAAACCCAGCAGTCGGCTGTTGGCCACATCAGAAAAGCCACCCAGCCAGAACACCAGGGCTTCGGCCGGATCGAGAGAAGAGAAACTCAACCCATAAGCGGCTTGCACACCTGCCTGCACGCTGGCGATATCAAAAATCACCGAGCTGGAAAAACGCTTGTTCAAGTGCTTGGCGACGACAACCTGTCCGTACGTTTGCTCCGGCCCACCGGCAACTGACCAGTTCTGATCACTGCCGGGATCATACGGGGAGAAGTCCGGCGGCACGCCGTAATCATTCTTGTAGGTTTCCAAAGCCGAGGCCATGGAGTTGATCTCGGTCAGAATGCTGGCTTCGCGAGCTGTGGTCATAGCGCTGGCCACGGCGGTGCTCACCAACGCAATCAAGATGCCGATGATGGTGATCACCACCAGCAATTCCACCAGCGTGAAGCCGCGGTGGGCCATCCGTTCCCACTGACGGGATTTGTGTGCACCTTGCGGTTGCATGGTTTCAGTCTCCCTTGTCTCGGTGATCCCCTGCAGGGTTTGAATTCTCTTTGTGGCAACTTGTCCACAACCAGCGAAGGCTAGTTGGCGGAGAGTTGCGTGATGATTTCAATCAACGGCATGAACAGCGCGACCACGATGAAGCCGACCATCAAACCCAAGATGACGATCATGATCGGTTCCAACAGGCTGGTCAGCGCGTCGGTCATGACTTTGACTTCTTCGTCGTAGTTATCGGCGACCTTGTAGAGCATGGTGTCCAGCTCACCGGTCTCTTCACCGACGTCCACCATGTTGACGACCAGGTCATCCACAATTCGCTGATTCATCTTCATGATGTAAATCAACATGCCGATGGGTCCCCCGACGAACAAAATCCACCAGAAGAGCGCGACGGGGTGGAACCACGGCCGCGAGTGTTTCTTCATGGGCGGCGCGATGGGTTCACCTTCGCGAATCGCCTCGTAGATCTTTTGGTACATGTGCTCAAACATCGCATTGTTGGATGTTTCTTTGGTGATGTTGAGCGCTTCCAAAATGGGAACACCGCTGGCGATCAACGTTCCCAAGGTTCGCGTGGTACGAGCCACGATGTTCTTTTCAATGATTTGCCCAAAGACGGGAATCTTGATCGTGAAGATACTCCATCCCATACGCCCCACAGCGAACTGCTGTGTGAGCTTGACAAACATGTATAAGACAATGGGGATGGCCGGAATGGTCCACCAATATGAGGCCACCCATTCCGAGATGGCAATGAGCGTTAACGTCATGTCCGGCAAGTCGACATCGAAGTCCTCAAAGATCTTTTGGAACTCCGGCACAATCCACAACATGATGAACGTGAGGATCAGCACGGCGACCAAGAGCACGACGACCGGATAGACCATGGCGCCTTTGATCTTGCGGCGCAAGCTCATGGACTTTTCCAGGAAGTCCGCCAGACGTTGGAGAATGACTTCCAACGCACCACCGGCTTCACCGGCTTTGATCATATTCACGTACAGCCGGTCAAACGCCTTGGGCTGTTTGGCCATGGCCTCGGACAGCGTGGCCCCGGATTCGATGTCATCGCAGACATCAATCAAGGCGTTCTTGAGCGGGCCAGGCTTGGATTGGGCTTCCAAGATTCGCAAGCTGCGGAGAATCGGCAGACCGGCGTCTTGCAGAATGGAAAGCTGGCGGGTGAAAACCGTGAGCTTCTTCTTGCTCACCCCGCCAATTGAGAGTGCCTTTTGCTTCTTCCCGGTTCCGCCACCGGTGGCCTTCCCCTTTTTGACGGTGAGCTTAGTGACGAAATAGCCCATCTGGCGAATCGTCGCCTGGGCTTCTTCTTCAGTCGGCGCTTCGATCACATCTTTGATCTCTTCGCCGGCCGCGTCCATGGCTTCGAATTGGTAAGTTGGCATGGCGGCTTTCCTGGGGGACGAGCACTCAGATGATTTGAATGAAAGATGAACGGTGTTTTGATTGGGCGGTCCGCGGTGATTTGCTAGCGGTCAACTTGGGCTGAATCTTAGCTTTCGATAATCGTCTCGCGAACAACTTCATCCACGGTGGTCTTGCCGGCGTAAACGGCCTCCATTCCGCAATCACGCAACGGCTTCATACCGAATTCCTTGGCCCTGTCACGCAGTTGATCCGTAGTGGCGTGCTGAACGATCATTTCACGGAGCGTGTCATTGATGACCATCAACTCAAACAGGCCGGAACGACCTTTGTATCCGGTATTGTTGCAGGCGTCACATCCGCGTCCGCGATAGAACGTTTGCTTGGCGGCTTCTTCCGGAGTGATCTGCAATTCATAGAGCAAGTCTTCGCCCGGCTTAGTTTCCTCGCGGCAATTCTTGCAGATGGTGCGGACAAGACGTTGTGCCAGGATGGCCTCCACGGTGGCGGTGATCATAAACGGAGCGACGCCCATATCTCGCAATCGGGTGATGGTGCTGGGCGCGTCATTGGTATGCAGCGTACTGAACACAATGTGCCCAGTCAGCGACGCCTGAATGGCGATCTCCGCCGTCTCATAGTCACGAATCTCGCCGACGAGGATCTTGTCCGGGTCTTGTCGCAGAATGGCTCTTAAGCAACTGGCGAACGTCACGCCGATTTCGTGATCGATAGGCACTTGGACCAGGCCATCGATGTCGTACTCGATGGGGTCTTCTGTCGTGATGATCTTGTCTTCGATCTTGTTGAGTTCATTCAGGATGGAGTACAGCGTGGTGGTCTTGCCGCTTCCGGTTGGTCCGGTGACCAGCACGATGCCGTTGGGCTTGTGCGCGACTTCACGGAAACCGGCGATGGTGGGCTTGTCCATCCCCACTTCATTGATGTCCAGCTTGACCACGGAGCGATCCAGCACCCGCAGGACGACGCTCTCGCCAAACATGGTGGGGAGCACGGCCACGCGCAAATCCACAGGGTGACCACCAACGGTGAGTTCAATACGGCCGTCCTGCGGCATACGGCGTTCCGCGATGTCCAGGTTGGCCATCACCTTGATGCGCGTGGTAATGGCGAAAGCCAGGTGCCGCGGCGGCGGAACCATTTCATAAAGCACGCCGTCCGCTTTGATGCGGATCTTGAATTCGTCTTCAAACGGCTCGAAGTGCAAGTCGCTGGCTTTGTCTTTAATGGCCAGCAACAGCACCATATTGAGCAGTTTGCGAACCGGAGCGCTGTCAATCACGCTGCCGACGTCATCCAGGTTGACCGGCCCTGTATTCGACATCAGCGACTTGGCCGCCTTTTCCAGCTCTTTGTCACTCTGGATTTGATCGATCAAGTCGCCGATGCTTTCGCCGGAGTGGTAGTACTTGTTGAGCGCGTCATCGATTTCGCGTTCCGTTGTCACAACGGGACGGATCTCAAAGCCCAGGAAGTTGCGCATCTCGTCCATGACTTGCAGCTTTTGCGGCTGCGCGGTGGCCACCACCAGCGTGTTGTCTTTGAAGACAACAGGAATCACACGGTATAGCTGAGCCATGGCGTCAGAAACGTGCTGCAACGTTTCTTTGGGGATATCAACCTCCATGACGGAAAAGACTTGCAGGTTCCACTGTTCCGCAAGCGCTTGGGCCAGCTGATCATCCGTGACCAGGTTCAAGCTCATGGCGATTTCGCCGAGCAACTCATTGGAGCGGCTCTCACGCTGTTCTTCCAACAGCATCTCAAGCTGGGTTTCATCAATGAAACCAAGGTCAACGAGGATTTGGCCGATCTTACGCATGGGCTTCTCGAATTGCTGCTTGTTGGGCCGCTATTTGTTTCTGACGCGTTCTTGCTTGCTTAATTGTGAAGTGACTGCACAGCTGTTCTTGTACAGTTGCTCTTTTCTCTTGGCCCCAACTTCTCTTGCCTCCAACTTCTTCGCCTATCCAACTCCGGAGTGCATGTCTTCATCTTCAAATTCTTCACCGTGCATCTCCGCGTACTCAGCGCGTTCAATCCGGCCAAGCAAGTCCTCAGGACGGTTGGCCTTGCTGATTGCGGCTTCCTTGGAGACCTCATTACCTTTCCACAAGTTGAACAGGCAGTCATCCAGCAAGATCATGCCGTGCTTGGCGCCTGTTTGGATGGATGAAGGTATGCGGAAGATCTTGTTTTCTCGCACCAGGTTGGCGATGCCCGGTGTGACGACGAGCATTTCAAACGCGGGAATCCGGCCGCCGCTGATCCTTGGCAGCAACTGCTGGCAGAGGATGCCAATGATGGAACTGGCAAGCTGCGTGCGGATTTGATCCTGCTGGTTGGTGGGGAAGACGTCGATGATACGGTTGATGGTTCCGTCCGCGGAGTTGGTGTGCAGCGTGGCGAACACCACGTGCCCTGTTTCCGCCGCGGTAATGGCCGCTTCAATCGTCTCCAAGTCACGCATTTCACCGACGAGAATCACGTCTGGGTCTTGTCGCAACGCGGCACGGAGTGCCCCGGAGAAACTCGGCACATCTACGCCAATCTCGCGTTGATTGACCGTGGATTTCTTGTGGTAGTGGAAGAATTCAATCGGATCTTCGATCGTGATGATGTGGTGATCGAAGTTCTCATTGAGGAAGTTCACAAGGCCGGCCAGCGTGGTACTTTTTCCCGAGCCTGTGGGGCCGGTCACCAGGAACAAGCCGCGAGGACGTTGGACCAGGTCCGCACATGGCCACGGCAACTTGAGTTGCTCAAGCGTCATCAGCTCATTGGGGATCAGCCGCAACACCAGGCTGACGTTGCCGCGCTGCTTGAACAACGAAACACGAAAACGCCCGGCGTCACCAAAAGCGAAGGCAAAGTCCGCTCCGCCAACCTCTTGCAGGCTTTGCTGTGCACGCTCGGGCGCGATCTGCTTCATCAAAGAGACCGTATCATCAGCGTCAAGCACCTTGGTTTCCAGCTTGCGCAACCGCCCATGCAAGCGAATCACCGGCGCTTGGCCGACGGAAATGTGCAGGTCGCTCGCGTTCTGATTGACGACCGTCTGCAGCAATTTGTCCATTAAGACCGACATGCCAACTCCGTTGCTAACCTGTTTGGGTTTGATGGCAACCAGTTCACGAACCCGCAATCCGTGAACCTGGCTTTTGCACGACTGTGAGGGCTGATTTGCGCACGATCAGGCCGCGCACCAAGCATGGTGTCGCGGTCAAAGGCAACTCGCGCGTGGAAAGGCAATCCACGCAGCGCCAGTTTGCCCGAGCGGGCGCAGAAATCGTGAGATGAATGCAACGGTAAGACGTGCGGCAATGGGAACAATGCCGATTCCGAACTGTTTGGCATTCCGCGCCCCCGGTCGCGGGAAGTGCTTAACTGAGGATTATTCGGGCGGGCTCTCCAGAACTCAAGCAAATGGCGACCATTCGCACTTGACTGTGTGCCATCTGTTTGGGCCGGTTTAAGGAGAACCAGTCTTTGCATTCTCTGCCTTGCGAAGGATTCTTGTTTGGGATCGCACGCTAGACATCGCCTGGCCAGCGATCACGGAGCTGAACCGAAATTGGTTAAGTTTCGTTCTGTGGGGCAGCGTGCGTTTTGAGGTTGTTGTGATAAGGCCTGGTTGGGAGATTCTGAAATCAATCGAGATCCGCTTATTCCGCCGGGGTTTGCTTGGCGACGCGGAAAATCTCTTCCAGCGTGGTGGTCCCGTTCATGGCTTTGCGGATTCCGTCGGCATAAAGTGTTCTCATTCCGTCACTTACAGCCTGATCGCGGATTTGCTGAGAGCTTTTGCCCGCGAAACACATCTCGCGGATCTTGGATGTCATGGGCATCAATTCGAAGATTCCCATACGCCCGCGGAATCCGGACTTGTTGCAATGGCCACATCCGCGGCCCTTGGCAAAGGTGGCTCCTTCGGCCTCGGCCGGATCAATTCCGGCGGCTTTCAAACTGGCTTCCGAAGGCCGATGCGGTTGCTTGCAGCGTTGGCAAATCACACGCACCAAACGTTGGGCCATGACCCCAATCACGCTGCTGGCGACCAAGTAGGCCGGCACTTTCATATCCACCATGCGCGCATCGTTCGTATGCAAGGTACTAAATACCAAGTGTCCAGTTAATGAAGCCTGGATTCCCATCTCAGCTGTCTCGGTATCACGCATTTCGCCTACCAGAATGATATTTGGCGCTTGGCGCAACATCGAGCGAATAATTCGGGCGAAGTCCAGCCCGATCGAGTGTTTGACCTCCACCTGATTCACGCCAGGCAGGTAATACTCAACGGGGTCTTCCGCCGTGATGATCTTACGGTCCGGCCGGTTCAACTCGTTCAACGCCGCGTACAGTGTCGTCGTTTTTCCGGAACCCGTCGGACCTGTAATCAAAATGATTCCGTTTGGGCGGCGGATCAGCGAGCGGAAGACCTTGAAATCGTCCTCCGCCATGCCCAATTGCCGCAAACCCACCCGAATGCTGTCCTTGTCTAAAATCCGCATAACCACAGACTGACCATGGTTGGTGGGCAGGACGCTAACGCGGAAATCCAGTTCCTTGTCGGAAACGGTCGCCTTGATCCGGCCGTCCTGCGGGCGGCGACGCTCCGCGATGTCGATTTTCGCCAGAATCTTGATACGCGAAACCAGGGCACCCAACAGGCGGCGAGGGCACGAATCGCGTTCGACCAGCACACCGTCAATCCGGTAGCGGACGCGAACGCGGTCCTCAAACGGCTCGATATGAATGTCCGAAGCCCGGAGCTGCACGGCCTCGCTAATGATCAAATGCACCAGCCGAACGATGGGGGCGGAACTCTCATCGACGACTTCGCTGGATTCCTCGCCCACGGTCTCCGTCATCGTTTCCGTGAAGTCGATCGCCGTGTCCGTGAACTCTTGCAGCATGGAGTCCGCGGATTCCGCGTCCGTTTGCCCGTAGTAGTGGTTGATCGCTTCTTGGATGTTTTCCCGCGGCGCCACGGCGACATCGATTCGCCTGTCCAGGATGAACCGCAGTTTGTCGAGCGTTTCCACGTCATTGGGATCGCTCATCAAGACCTTGATCCCGCCGCTGGCCTCGTCATCGTCGTACGGCATGATGCCGTTTTCCCGTGCGACCGATTCCGGCACCAATTCCACAATGTTCTGCGGAATCTCCGTGGCACGCAGGTCAACAAACTCCAGCCCTTGGGCCTGGGCAACGGCCTTCATTACTTCCGCGCCGGTTGCATACCCCAAGCGAATCAAAGCATCCGCCAGGGTCATATCGCTGCCGCGGCGCATTTGGTCCGCTTCGCGGACCTGATCCCGGCTGATGACTCCCTGGGTGATGAGTAGCTCCGTGAAATCTCCCATGGTCGACGACATAGGCTCTTGGTCTCCTGGAAGCGACGCAAAACGCCGCCACAAACATAGTCATCTTGCCGGCCGTTAACGGGCCTTCGTTTTTTGTTCCGTCAACGTTCACCCGCCGTCGCTGGCTTGTTTGTGCAAGCCGACCAGGACAAGCGAAACAGTGACGGTTGTTGTACTTTGAAACAGTTGCGCTCGCTCCGAAAAAAGCCATTCGCTCCGCAAAATACGACGTGGCGCGAATGCTGAACGGGGCATGCACCTCCAGCGTCCGTCAGCGCAAACACCCAAGGCACTTGGGCACTGATCGACGTCTATGGTGACTGTGCGAACGCACAACTGTCAAAGGAAAAAGGCGCTCCAGCAGCGGTCCTGTGCGGTGATCCCCACAAAGGGGGCGCTCTCCAAGAGCAAACGCCGTAAGCACTTACATAAGAAGGGCAATTTACTAGACTACCGACGCCCCATGCGAGTGTCAATTATCTTACATCCACGGCGATGGCGGCTCACGGCGCTCAAATCCCGCCAATCACCGGTACTTTTGCCGACCTGGTGAGTCCATGGATACTCGAAAGCGATCCCAGCCGGATACCACGGTTGAGCGATCATTTGGGGCAGTTATTTGGTCGCGGCCGGTGTGACCCGGATTTCCAGCTCCAATTCTTCGTTCTGGATGCCGCCGTCAGGGCCGTCCAAAGTCCGCCAGAATGACCAGATGCCGCCGTTCGCTCTTGATTCGTTCAAGTCAATCGGCGCATACGCGGCGATGTACTCCGTGGTGCCTTCGGTCCTCACCGGGAATTGAGCAAGCTCCAACTCAAACAGCTCATACGGCTCCTCACCGACAACTTCCACGTGGACCATCAGCGTGTTGTCGCGGCGATCCACAAAGATGTCGCACGCTCTCGGCACGGGAATGACTTCATCAAAGATCACATCCGCGTTCCGCTCGTCCGGACCTGGCGGAACAAAGGCCCCATCCGCATCAGCTTGCGAGTCCCAAAGCCGATGCCGGGCCACCAACCGGATTCGAAACGGTTGCTCGGCCTCAAACAAATACCGCCCCGAGGAGAACATGTCATCGCCAGAATTCGTGGCAAAATAGCCGACGTCGACCTGAGGGCCTTTCCTCAGCAACCAGAAACCAACGCCAAACGCCACCAACACCACGACGGCACCGCCGAGTGCAAGAATCAACCACTTGGGCGAGTTGCGATTTGGATCCATCAGGCGATCACCGTTCGTGTGACTCTCGCATTACTGCGCATGTAGGGCGGTAGGGCACGGGCCAGGGTGCATCGGATAGAATCATCTTGGAGCCGGCAAACCGCAATCCTGTTTGTACTCAGCTCATATCCTCTTCGGCTTGTGGCGACTTTGTGGTTCGACTGAGGTGGCTATATGCGTCGAGATTGTTCAGTTTGCTTGTTGGTAGGTGACTATGACGAAGCCATTGACTTCTATTGCAACAAGCTCGAATTATTTGAGGTCGAATCGGACAACGATTTTGGCGATGGCAATCGGTTTGTTTGTCTATCATTTGTCGATATTCGTTTCTTGTTTGCGTTTCAATTGTGTCGCCCAACGCGCGAGTCTGCCCATTTGATTGGCAAACAGGCGGGAGAGCATATTCTGGTGACCTTTCCAATCGAAGATGCCGAAACCATGCTTGATCGCCTGGCGCGTAGCGGCGTCGAACCGAAACAGGTCAATCGGCTACCGTATGGCGTTCAGATCAAAGTCAAGGATTGCGTCGGTAACACAATCTCAATGTTTGAAGCTTTCGACTAGTGCCAGCACCTTCGAGCGCGATTCAGCATGAGGATTGCCAAGTCACATCCCATTTCCGGCGCGGGCGAGATGACCTGAGGTGGCGGCAAATTTGTTCCGCATTGCCACCACTAATACGGCTTGGCCATTTACTTCTCAGGCTTCGCCATCTCCAACCTCAACGTCCAGTCGCCTAGCACGCTCCAGAAGTACGAACGCTTGCGGCCGATGTCGCCACCGGCTTTGCTCCAGCTTTCGGCGTTCGACTCGATCTCGTAATACGCAGCCCAGGCACGACCAAAGGTCTCGCCGGCGGCCAGCGTTGCTGCAAAGCCTTTGGGCTCGTCATAGAAGACCTTCGCCCTGCCGACCAATGCCAAGCCGTTGCCGTACAACAGCAGCGATTCGCCCCCTTGGCGGTTTCCGTACGAAGCATGATTGTACGGCCGCGTTGCTCCGCCAGGCGGAGAGATGCCATTGCAGCCGGTGTGATGATAGAAGGCCGGCTCCGAGGCGAGCTGGCCATTCTCCCACAGAGAACGCAGCAGGTACCAATCGAGTTTGCCACCGCGACACGCCGCCGAAAGCGACGGCACAAGCTGATTGCCCCGCGGAGTCCAACTCCAGGCGGGGCCATGCAGTTGTTCATCCAACTTGTTGACGTCAGGCCGCGCGAACACACTTCCCCAGGCGTCGCTATGCGCGCGAACGGTTCGCAGCACGGCCGGGTATTGCATCCATTCGGCAAAGTCGTTGAGTGAAGGCCGTCCGCGCAAATCGGCCGCTTTGCGGTCCGTGGAAATCCAGTCATCAGCCGCGCGGCGCATAACGCTAAAGCCCGAACCCAGATCACAGGCAATGGAAGATGGTCGCCAGGCGATCTCCGTCTGGCCGGTGCGAAAGTTGTGGTTGCGGTCGAGATATTCGGCCAGCAAACGTCGCTCAAGAATCGGATCGGCCTGCCAAACACTTTTCCAGCTGGGCATGTCCCTCTTGTCGGCAAAGGCCACCGCTTGCGGTTGACCGTTCTCGTCCAAAAGCCCTTCACCATCGGCGCCAACAATGCTCGTCTTCGGCTTAAGCGCGACGCCACGCGCATCCAGGCGGGAGACCATGATGTCCGGTCGGGCGATGATGTTGGACCGCGCGCGATCCGCGTCGCTGGCTTCATGGTCGCCGCTGGCATCAAACAGCGTCACATACTTGCCGGAAGTTTCTCCATCGCTGGAAGTCCACTCGCTCACTTCCAGCTTGCCATCAGAAACGTGAAAGAAATCAACGAACGCGCGGCTGCCGATCTGAACATCGGTCGCCGGCCCGCCATGCGGCGGAATGCCATCGGCAAACACGGCCAGCGTTGTGGGGACTTTGGTCTGGGGCTGTACGTAGATATCTTCCCAATTTCCGTCGAGGTCGGACAGCACGATGTCCGCCCGATCCGCCACGTTCTCCGGCACTCGCCGCAGGAAACGCGCGTTCTCGTACGCTTGTTGCTCAGGCTTTCCTTTGTGCAGGGTGATGTTGCCCTTCTTTCGCCAGTTGCAAGTGCGAACGATCAACGCGTCTGGAAAACGGCCGACGAGTACCACGCCTGCCAATGATTGATCGTCGCCATGCACGCTGCGCAAGAACTCTCGAAGTGCCAACAGATAGCGGCCATCTTGATGCAAATCGCTGTCGCCAAGCTGCGCTGCGATAATTGCGGAACGATAGCCTTCCGCGGCAAGATCATCAGCCCAACGTGTCAGCAGGGGACGCAAGTCAGCAGCGCCCTCAAGCGGTTCCAGCAAGCGTGGTTCGACCAGCAGCAACACGCGCTTGGCCGTGGTGCCAGCGTTTGCGTCTTCTCCGGCAGTGTAGAGTGCCTTCAGTGACGCGATTTCAACGATGCCATCATCGTTCTGATCGAACGCAGAGAACTTGGCGCAAGCTTCGTCCAGCGTCGAAGCTGTGGTCTCGTCGGCATGCACGACAGAACCAAGACTTGCGCTTAAGAAAATTATGGCGAGACCGGCAACGCATCGTGAAGCGATCGGCAGCAACATCAAGTAATACATCAGCAAGTGAGATTCGATTCGGGGAGAGTTAAGGCGGGGATTCTCAGGTGGGACACCCATTGTCGTTGTTTGGTCGGTTGAACTCAAGCTCACGATCATCGGCACGGACGCAACTTGCCCTGTCCGGCCAACGTCAATTTGCTGGACACGTGCGGAAGTGCCGTTATCCTCAGTGTGATCGCCCGCCCCACTTGCCCTGCTCCCTAAAGGATCCCGCGATGACCACGAATCGCCGTGAATTTCTGCAACGTTCCGCCGCGGCCGGAGCCGCTTTGTCCGTCCCGTATATCTGGACCAGTTCCGCGCCCGCGAAACAAGATCAAAACAGCAAAGCCAAGTTGTGCGCGATTGGCGTAGGCGGAAGCCGGGGAGCGTTCAGCCAGGGTGGCGCAATTGCCAGGAATGCTTCTCGTCATGCCGAGATGGCGGCCGTGTGCGACGTGGATGACGTGCACTGCGCAGAGTTCAACGCGCGGTTTGGCGATAAGCTCAACACGTATCGTGACTACCGCGAACTGCTGGACAAAGAGAAGCCGGAAATCGTCACCATCGGCACGCCTGATCATTGGCATGTTCCGATTGCGATCGCCGCGCTGCAATCCGGTGCACACGTGTATTGCGAGAAGCCGCTGACGCTGACCATCGCCGAAGGCTTCGCGATTCGCAAAGTGGTGGAAGAGACCGGCCGCGTGTTTCAAGTGGGAACGCAACAACGCAGCCAGGACGCGCTGCGATTCCTCAAGGCAATTGCCATGGTGCAAAGCGGTCGCTTGGGCGACAACGTCAATGCCTACGTCGCGATCGGCGGCGCGCCGGCGAGCCAACCGTTCGAGACAACCGCCGCGCCGAATGATCTCGATTGGGACATGTGGGTGGGGCCTGCGCCCAGCGCGGAGTATTCCTCGCAGCGTCGTCGAGAGTTCCGCTGGTTCTTCGAGTATTCCGGCGGCAAGATGACCGATTGGGGATCGCACCACATCGATATCTCCCAATGGGCGCTGGGCTACGATCACTCTGGGCCGGTTTCCGTGAGCGGGACTGGCAAGTTCACGCCGATTGTGCCGGATGACTTCAACTGGCAAGGATTTCTCGCCGGCGACATCCAATTGCCCAATGCCTTTAACACGGCAACGGAGTTCAGCATCGATCTGAATTTTGCTAACGGCGCGAAGATGAACGTCAATCACTATTACAAACGTGACGAGGGCACGCAGTTCGATAACGGCATCTTGTTCGAGGGCGACAAAGGTCGCATCTTCGTGAATCGCGGGCGACTGACAGGCGCGCCGATTGAGAACTTGACCGAAGCCGACAATCAGGACATCAACGACCGCATTAGCAAGCTCTACAAAGGCAAAGAGCCTGGCGACCACATGCGGAACTTCTTCGAGTGCATCGCCGATGACTCGGAGCCGATCTCGGACGTGAAGACTCATCACCGCACGATGACCTCTTGCCACCTGTGCAACATCGCCATCATGCTGGGCCGCGAGCTGACCTGGGATCCGGACAAGGAAGAAATCGTCGGCGATGATCAGGCCGCGGCAATGGTGAGCCGTTCCAGTCGCGAAGTATGAATCATGCGCCATCTTCATGGATGATGATTCATGCCAAAGAAACCTAGCGCGACGCCAACGATTGAAAAGCAGGCCACGCCGCCGCCCAAGCCCACTCCGCTGTTGCACGTTGTTGATCTTCGCGTGGAATTCGCGCGGAGATCAACCGCGCTGTTTCGCAGCAGGGGAACGTTCGCGGCCGTGGATGGCGTGGGCTTCGAGATTGCGCCTGGCGAGACGCTTGCGCTTGTCGGCGAATCCGGCAGCGGCAAGTCCACCACAGCCAGGGCGATACTCAACCTGGTTAAACCGCGGTCCGGCACTATTATGCTGGATGGAGAGCGGATCGACGGCTTGTCGAACGCTCGCATGCGATCGCATCGCCGGAAGATGCAGATGGTCTTTCAGGATCCCACATCCTCGCTTAATCCGCGAATGACCATCGCGCAAGTCCTAACCGAGCCGATGGCCATCTTCCAGCTGCGCGAAAAGAGCCAACGCCGCGCCGCCGCGCAACAGTTGCTGGAGCAAGTCGGCCTGAACGCGGATGATATCGACCGCTGGCCGCACGAGTTCTCCGGTGGGCAAAAGCAGCGGATTGCAATCGCCAGGGCGTTGGCCGTGCAACCGAAGCTGCTCGTCTGCGATGAGCCGACGTCAGCCTTGGATGTTTCCGTTCAGGCGCAGATTGTAAATCTGTTTCTCACGCTACGTAAAGAATTGGGCCTGGCCTACCTGTTCATCACGCATGACCTGGAGCTGGCAAGACATATCGCGGATCGCACGGCGATCATGAAAGCCGGCAAGATCGTGGAACTCCGCGCCACGCAGGAGCTCTTCGCCAAACCACAGCACGAGTACACCAAAGAGCTGCTTGCAGCAGGCGCACCGCTTTAGCTTCGTCACACGCTCAATCGGGTGCTCCGGCTGCTTCGTCCGCGGCGATCGTGACCAGACCATCGCCAGTCGCGAAATCGCTCCACAGCGGGTTCGACATGTCCTCATCCGCGTAGAGATCGATCTCGTAGATGCCGGTGATGAGGTAAGTGTCCGGCTTCTCGAAACGGAACCACCTGTCGAGGCTGACCTCTATGGAGAAGGTGTCGCCCGGCGAAAGCTCCTGCATTGCGGCAAGCCCACCGCGATGCATGGGGTTGCCTGTGTCCGAAATTGCATCGCCATAGCCATGACCGGATCTGGCGATGAACCGAAATTGGTTGTCGCGCTCTCCGCGTTGTTGTCCGCCGCGGAAGAAGCGAACTTTCGTTTCGCCAACGTTCTTGATCTGCAGCCGCACCTTGATGTCGTCGCCGAGCGCAAAGCGTTCCTGAGTTGGCGTCCAGGTCGTCTGGAGCATGTGACCAGGATGAGCTCGCAACACCAGTTCCGTGTTCAGGGACGCGGCAATGTCGGCCGCAATCTCTCGGCTGGGGAGCGACGTCGAGAACTGCATGTGCTTGGTTTCCTCGTGTGAGCCCCATGCCCCAACGTGCAAAGCGTGCCCCGCTGCGATGATCAGGTAATGTCCCTGGTGCCCGGCTTGCTCGGCAGGCACTTCGCGCAATCGCAATGAGAACTCGCTGTTATCGTTTCGCACGGAAAGAATCAGCGGCGTGCCGAAATCGCTGGCCACGAGATCGCCAACGCCGACGGTCTTCCCGGTGACCAGCCGAATCTGAGGTGCATCTTCGCCAGTGTCGAGCTGATAGATGCCATCAGCGATCTGGTGCGGTGTTTGCGCAAACGCAAAGCCGGGTAGCCCCGCAAACACAACCGTGAAGACCAGAACGCAAAGCGAACAAACCAGCCGTCGGCAGGCAAGCGAAATACTCATGAGATCCGGATCTCCGGGAAATGCAAATGCATACGAGACAAGAGTAGTGCGGGCAATTCGTTCGAGAAACGCGAAGCTCCGCAACCGTGACGCCTTCGACGCATGCGGTTGGCAAGAAGTTCCCCAAAAGCGATCAATGTCCAGCCTGACGGTACGCTTCCGCCGCGCGAACGTAATGCTCCGCGGCATGGCGGATCCGCTCGCGTTCGGAATCGCTGACTTCTCGCTTGACCCGGCCAGGCACACCCATCACCAGCGAGTTCTCAGGAACCTTGGCCCCTTCCGGGATCAGGCTGCCGGCCGCAATCACGCTGCCGGAACCAATCTTCGCCCCGTTAAGCAAAATGGCTCCCATGCCAATCATCACGTCATCAGCCACCTGGGCACCATGCACAATAGCCCTATGCCCGACCGTGACACGATCGCCCAGCACACACGGAAAACCGGGATCAGCATGCAGCAGGCTCAAGTCCTGAATGTTGGTTTCCGCGCCAATCGAGATTCGCTCGGTATCTCCGCGGATCACAGTCTGGAACCACACGCTCGACTTCTCACCGATGATCACATCGCCCAACACCACGGCACTCGCCGCAATCCAGGCGTCATCGGCAACTTGCTCAGGGCGAAAGCTAGGCGGGTTGGTCATACGTCTACGACGATGCTAGTCTGCCGTGTATTCGCCAGTTCGACTGGCGGTTGTTCACTTGCCGCAACGAAGCCTAACAAAGAATCGCCGGCTGGCGCTGTTTTACTCCTCATCGCTTTCTTCTTCATCCGGTTCAACGGCTTCGTGCGGAAACGCGACGAGGCGTTTGTACTCGCCGGTTTCCCAGCGAGCGATGTCGTTGCGGTAATACTTGGAGAAGCGGCTTTCGCTGGGACCGCCGGGCAGGTTGGTCCACGCTTCGTCAGCGGTGACGTCCGTGACGAAGTGATAAGACGGTGCGAAGGTTGCCTCGCGTTGGGCTACTTTGAGCAGGTGACCTTGAAAGAGCGTGGCGAAACAGCCAGGCATCGGGCGGTCGCCGGTGTGGTAACCCAGCGCCTTGCCGACAAGCGTGCCTTCAAAGAAACGGTTGGTGAAGCGGAATGCGTTGACCTCGCTCCACGGCTCGGCCGGTTTGCGTTTGAGTTCTTCATCGAGATGAGTGCCGGCCGCGGCGATGAGCTTGGGCTTCGTGCCGGCCTCCCACCAGGCTGATTCTTCCCGCATCAACACGCGATCAATACAGGTGACGATCATTGTGGAGAAGCCGGTGCGGCTGGCGAGATAAACGATTCTTCGCCATCCGATGCCGCCGCGTTGCGGATCTTGGCCAAAGATTTCCAGTAAGACTTGCCGGTACAGGCGCGTGAAGATCGTCGCCTCGACGCTCTTGGGGTCATAGCTGTAATCCCACGCGGAGAGCTTGTCTTTGACTTCGCCATCGGGCAAGTGCGGCAAGAAAACTCCAAGCAAGTCTCGCGCCTGAACGTTGATGAAGTCATATTGCAGCCGCTGCATGTCTTCCAAAGTTGCTAACGGCAGCTTGTGCAACTCTTCGTCAAGGCGGCGCTTGCGATAGTCCGGCGTGGGCAGTGTGACGAGTTTGGGACCGTTCTCAGGATTGGTTGTTTCATTCGCCGTGGCGACAAAGCCGCGCGGCGGATCAAACTCCGCTGGCAACATGTAGTTGGAGAGCCGGCCCTGCCAGTGGTTGCTCTCGTCCCATGCCGGCGGCGGTATAGCGCCGTTGCAGCCGGGAGCACGCTTGGGAAACCAGCCGGCCGACTGTTGACCGACGTGGCCGCGACGATCTGCGAAGATCCAGGTCAACGTCGGCTGGGGGCATTCGCGGACAAGGTTCATGGCCTCGCGCGTGGAAGTGGCTTCCGCCAGGCTGACCCAAGTGGCAACGGACCGGCCGACACCTTCGTGATCGCCAATCCACGAGACGAGCAACTGATAGCCTTCGCCGAGTTCGTTCGGGTCGCCTTCGAGCGTTCCTTGATCGTTGGAATAGACGTGAAACACGTGCGGCTCGCCGGAGCCTTTGCGGCGAATGATCTCGCTGCGAACGTCGAAATCGTGCCAGGATTCGCCACGGCGATATTGCCAGACGCCGTCCGATTGCCGCACGTCTTCAATGAAATAGTCGCTGGTATCACCTTTGAGATAGGTCACGCCCCAGGCGATGTCCGGCGTACGGCCGACGCCGAAAGTTGGACAGCCGGGCAACGTGGCACCCATCAGGTAGCGGTCACCGTATTGCAGTACGGCCTCGTACCAAATAGCCGGAAGGCGATTGATCTCCAAGTGTGGATCGGCTGCCAGCAGCGCGCCGCCGGTTGCGCTGCGCTTGGGCATTAGCGCCCAGGCGTTGCTGCCTGCCAATCGGGGAAGATCGGTAATCAGTTCGAGCGCTTCATCCGAAAGCTGGCTGGAGATTTTGACTTGTCGCAGCAGGCTGAAGTCTGCGTTGTCCAACAGTGGCGAAAGGAGTTCGCGCAAGCGTTTCTCTTCAATGCCGGCTTGTATCAACTCCAGGATCAGCCGCTCGCTTTGTTGTTGCCCAACGGCCAGTCCATTGAAGTTCAACAAGTTGCCAATCAGCAGCACGGCTTCCACATTCCACGGTTCCGGCTGAAAGCCAACCGCCCACATGGGAAGCGAGCGCCGCGTGGGGAGCATGCTGTCGTTCAGGCCTTCGCAAAAGGCCTCCAAGTTGTGACGGACGGCGTCGTCGAGCGAATCAACTTCCTGGCTGAGATTGAGATACAGGCCAACGCGGCGGAAGAAGCGGTCCATCTCCAGCAGGTTCTCATTGTCCGAAATGAGTTCCGCGGAGCGGCCTTGGGCGACCGCCCTGGCGAAGAGGATTTGCGTGGGCCGGTCCAACGCTTGCATGTACCCCAAACCGTAAAGGGCGGAGGCAAAAGACTCGGCCTCGATACGCGGCACGCCGTTGGAATCGCGAAACGCCAGAAACGGGCGACGATTGTGTTTCAAGCGGACGCGATGCATGGAACTTTCGGCGCTGGTCAAACGGACTCAAACTGCCAGTTTAGCGGGACTTGCGATCTTGAGAAAGCGCGCGAGAGACACCGCTCATGTTGCGCGGGTGCACATGCGGGAGGTGCGCTGCTACCCAACGCGCGCCGTCAAAGAGCTTCGTTTGACATCGGCTTGTGCGCGTTTGCGAGCGGAAACAACCGCATAGACCACGGCGATGACGACCAGGATGCCGGCGAAAGTGCTAAACACCACCGGCCAGGGCGACCAGCCCAAGTCTGTCGCCATGGCATGCAAAGATCCACCCAAGGGCGCACCAATGAGGTTGCCGAGATCAAACATCGCCAGGATGAGCGCAACTCCAATTCCCCGGAAGCGTGCAGGAAAGGAGGTGCTGCCCGCGCCGGTGACGGAAGGAAAGATCAACGCATGACAAATGCCAAAGAAAAAGCCAGGCAGCAGGAAGTGCCAGCCGCGCGAAACCAGCATCAGCGTCAAACAACCAAGCACGGCCGAAGTCAATCCCGTGAGGATCATCGGCCGCACGCCATAGACAGATGAGAATCGCCGCGTCGTCAAGCGAAACACAAATGCGGTGGGGGCATACGTCCAGAAGAACCACGCCATCAGGGTGATTCCTTGTTCTTCGCCGAAAGGCCGCACGAAGACAGCTGGCATTCCCAAACCGATGCCGATCGCCAACGCAACCAAAAGCAGAACGCCTGGATGAAAGCGCTTGATGACGGGGATCACCGGCGGCAGCTTTCTTTGCGGAGGGCGAACGGGATCGGTTGTTGCTCGCCAGGCGAAAGCCACGCCTGCGAGCGAAAGCACCGTGCAAATCAAGAAGACATTATCAACATGGCCGCGGGTGACCTCCGCGCCGCCGCTGACAAGATCGCCCAATGCTGTTCCCAGCATCATGCCGACAAACCCCGACGAGCCCAGCGAGCCGAGGACTTCGACAGCTCGCGCCGGCGGCACCTGGTACGTGACATAAGTAATGGAAGCACCAAACGCGCCAGCCAATGCCGTGCGAATACCGATCTGCAGCAGATACACACTGGGGCTGTGCAAAGTGTTGACGGCCAGATGAGCGGCGCACGCCCCGGCCAGCATCAACAGGCTGAGGATCCAAATCCGGCGAGGACCAAAGCGGTCCATGCCGACACCCTGGGCGAGCCGCATGCACAAGGCACCGATCATGCCGATGCCGACGATGTAGCCCAAGTCGGCCTCGGTGCCGCCCAATACCTGGACGAAGTCCGCGAAGCGAAACAAGACTGCCAGAACGGTTGAGGCGGCCAGGTTAGCCCCAAATGCCATCCAAAAGTACGAACTGCGATACGGAGAAGTGCCGGCCGCCCCCGGCGGCAAAGAGGGGAGCGGCCGAGATTCCGGCGCCGGCGATTTTTCCAATAACTCCTGGGTGTCCATCAATGCCTCAGAGCACAAGCGGCTGCACGAGAAGGTCTCAGCCGCGTGAACTGAAATTATAGAATGCCGCCGGGTTCACAAGGGGCAGGCGAGCCTTGGCGTTTGTTTTGTGGGGAAACGGCCAATTTACGGCGAGAGAATGTGAAGCATGCGACACTGGACACCTCTTGGGACGGCTGCAAGAGATGGAGGTTCTTGACGGATTCTCGCCGAACCACACGATGCGGCAGTTGTCTCTTCGGAAAGCTGCTGGGGCGTATTGGATTAGCCACACGAGTACTTGACCATGCCCCGCGATCTTCGGGAATTCGTGCTCAACTTGGAAACACAAGTTTGGGAAGCTGTGTGCGCGCGGGATGGAGAGTCGTTGCGCAGACTCTTCAGCACCGACTACATCGAGGTCACATTCGATGGACTACGAACGAATGCGGCCGACATTGTTGCGCAATCGCCGGTTGTTGATGAGATCAACAGTTACGAGATCAGCGAGGTCCAGGTTGTGCCGACGGGGCCGCACGCAGCGCTGGTGAGTTACCATCTGCGAATTGACGGGAAGTGTCGAGGGAAGACGATCACTCCGCCAGAGCGCTGGGCAACATCAGTTTGGCGCAAGAATCCAATTGAACACGTCGATCCAGTTGGGCGCAATGGTGTCGATCGCTGGATTTGTTGTTTTCACCAGCAAGGCGCGTATCGAAAAGCAAACGCGGAGTGAGTTCTAGAGCCAGTCTAGTCGTCTTCCCTTAACGCGCAAGAAAAAGCCACACCCGGCGCGAGAACGATTGTGGCTGCATCCGTGGCCTCTTGGGGTGACCCATCCGTGGCGCAAACCCGATTTGGGGTGACACGCAGAGGGGACAATCAGGCTTGCAAGCCTCGTCGCCGGGTATGGTGCGAGAACAACGGGACAAGCTGCGAAATGCTTGACCTACCGTTGGGTTGAATGCCTCCGTGACTCCCAAGTGAGACAACGACATCCTTGGATGCAGTCCGCTGTCCAGTCGCATTTGTTTGTTCCCGTTCCCAATGAACGCGGAACGTGTTCAATCCGTTTCAGCGGCAACGCAGTTGAGCAGAGCGGCCGCGCTTTGTTGCTTTAGAGTTCGTTGCTTTTGCGTTCTGATTTTTGCGTTTCGTATTCGACAGTTCTTACTCCACAAGCTTGTCGAACAGCTTGCTGAACCGCGGCATGCGTTGATTCAAATAATCGACCCATGCGTTTGGTCGCCAGATTTCCACGCACACGGCGGCGCCAATCACCATGGCATCATCGCCCGGCTCCACTTGCAGGAACTCGCGAAACCCTTCCGGGATCAGCAAGCGCCCGCGATCGGAAAGCTTGACATCACGATGTCTGGTAGAAAGAAGTCGCCCGAGTTGTTGCACCTCATTCAAACGGCCTTCCAAGCGTCCTGCCTGGATTTTGCCTTGCAGCACTTTGATGCTGGCGTCCATCTTCTGACGCCACAACCCGGCATTCCACAAACTCAAGCATCCGGGACGCTCTTTGGCCAAGACGGCTTGTCCGGACTGCAAATCCATCGGCTCCAACAAGTCCGCGGGAATGCCAACGCGGTAACGATCATCGAGTGATCGCTGGAACTCGCCGAAGAGCAGTTCTGACTCCATCAAGGTTTTGGCCTAGGGGAGAATCCGCTTGAGTGACTCCTTCACTGGATGGGTTGAATTCCCACAAAGCATGTCCGTTTCTGCCTTGTTTTGGGATGAATCCCCAGAATTTAGCGATGCCTTCTAGCATTGCAAGCACTTTCCTTAACTTTTTTGGTCTACGTGACCGCTAGCGTTTGCCGAAGGCGGACCTGGTCCGCTGCTTACCCAGGTTTTCTTGATTGGCCTGCGCGATCCGCGCTATATTCGTGCCGCAATTGTCGCAATGGCGCCGCTCGATCAGTTCTCGAAGACAAATCTCTGGGGAATTGTCGAGCAAGCCGGCGCTGGATCGCAGCGCGTTCACAGGGATTGTTCGAACTTCAATGCCGAAGTTTGCCATAGGTCATCGCAACGAATTCGAACCGATCGTCATTACGGGGATCGGGCTCGTTACCGCTTTGGGATCAGACCGGGAATCCACCTGGCAGGCGATCCGTGAAGGCCGAACCAACGTCAAACGTTTGCGCGGCATCCCAGGGATCACCGATGACATGGTGTTGGGGGCAACCGTCGACGTGCCGTTGGACTTTCCCGGGCAGATGAAGACCATCCCCTTGGCGCGAATGTCTGCCGCGGAAGCCTTGGCCGATGCGCGAATCGACTTCGCCAATGTGGATCGAGAGCGATTCGGTTGCGCGATCAGCGGAGACATGGGCGATACAACGTTTGTCAACAACGCGTGCGGTCGCAGTGACTTGTCGCCCGACCCGAATGTTCGCTGGTGGGAGCAGTGGCTGCCAAACTCTGCCTGTTGTCAGGTGGCCAGGCATTTTGGTTTGCAGGGTGCACGAACGAGCCACAGCGTGGCCTGCGCCAGTGGGTTGGTTGATGTCTTCTCCGCCGTACGAAACATCCAGGATGGACAGTGTGATCTGGCTTTAACCGGAAGCGCGTATGGGATTCACCCGTTGTTTGCCGCCGGGTTCCACAAGATGCGCGCACTTGCACATCACGATGACCCGGCGCAAGCGTGCCGTCCGTTTGACGCGGAGCGAACCGGCTTTGTGATGGGCGAAGGCGCCGCGATGTTTGTCATCGAGCGGCTCTCGCATGCTGTAGCGCGCGGCGCGGACATCTACGCGGAAATCACAGGCGCCAAGGTGATGGCCGATGCTTTCCACGTGACAGGTTTGGATGAGTCATCGGAGACCCTCTCGTACCTGATTTCTTCCACGTTGCGACAAGCACGATTGCGGCCTCAAGACATTGGCTATGTCAACGCGCATGGCACCGGCACCCGACAGAACGATGCCGTGGAGACGCGCGGAATTCGCCAAGCGCTGGGATCCGTTGCCAACCAGATTTGTGTCAGTTCAACCAAGTCGATGTTGGGGCATCTGGTGGTGGCGGCCGGGAGCGTGGAATTGGCCGTGACCGCTTTGGCGCTTCGTGATGGCTTCTTCCCACCAACAATCAACCTCACCTCACCAGACCCTGAGTGCGATTTGGATTATCTGCCGTTGGTCGGGCGCCGAGGTACGCATCAACACGCGCTCAAATTGTCTGTCGCTTTCGGCGGACATTTGGTGGCAGTCGCGCTCCGTCGCTGGGCCGAAGCCAAATCCCGGCTGGCGATACCGGATGTTTCGGCCGCTTAATGCTGCGTTGGGCATAGCTTTTTGCATTCCACTTGGCGATTGATCGCTATAATTGCCGCAGCATGAGCGATACACCATTTGATTCGCAGGATGAGGCGCTTCCGGAACTGCCACTGGTTGAACCAGGGTCTCGCGCGCATTCACAAACCACTTGTCAATCACATGGCCAAGGCGACGAGCCGACCAAAGCCCGCTCCGACGAATCGGCCGCAGCGGAGCAGGATGCAAACGGTCTCGGACTTGGCTCCGCATATTCTTTGATTGGCATGCTGACCATGATTGTGGTGCTGGCAGGCTTGTTTGCCATCTTGCGAGCGCTCAGCATCCCCAACATGGAGCGTTGGTTTCTCTTTGCGACAGGGCTTGTGCTGATCGCCGGCTGGTGGGTGATCTCCGTCGGTTCCGTTGATCGACGGATGCAAAAGATCGCCTGTTGTGGTTCTGGCAAGAACGAAACGCCTGCCGATCAGGCCGCGAGGTTGGAGTTCTCGGCGCGAATCATGGAATTCAGTTCTGAAGTCGAGTGTTCGCCTGAGGGAGCGCACTTCGTGGCCGATGCGATTTACTTCGCTCCTAACTACTTTGCCGAGGAGAATGCTGACTCCAACGGCGAAATCCTGCTGGATTCGTCACAAGTGTTGTTGGCGGTTGTGCGGTACGCCCAGGAGTATCTTGGCGAGGAAGCGGAAGCCCGTATGGCTGATTGGGGTTTGGCGAGCCGTGACAGGTTGGAGTATGTGATCAAGTCCATGGCCGCACGAGATCTCGTTCAGCTTGGCACGTTGGGGTTTGCGCTGGCGTTTGATGACCGCAAATCATCCACAGAGTTGGCTTAATCTCGTGCTGGCAAGAGATTCGCGGAATTCGCAGGGATTTCTTCGTCGCTTTGACCCTCGTTGGCGTTTAACGGGTTGGAAACGATGCGGATGAGTCACCTCGATGCTGATGGCAGTCTCCGACCACGAATTGATGCGGCGCCTCCAATCGGGGGATTTGGTCGCGTTTGATGAGTTGGTTTGTCGCTGGCAACGGCCGTTAAGCCACATTCTTGCTCGGTTGTATGACGCAGGTTCGGCACACCCTCAAGGCGTTTCCGCCGCAGTGGATTGTGACGATCTGACTCAGGAGATCTTCCTGAAAGTCTATCAGGCTCGGAAGCGCTATCGTCCCACGGCCGAGTTCTCGACATGGCTGTACCGAATTGCGATCAACACGACACGTGACGCCGCCCGACGGAATCGCCGCCGACCGAGTGTCCCGCTCAATGGACAATCCACAAACAACGGGAAGTACACAACGGACGACGAGACCTCGGTTCGCGACATTCCGGCGCGCGATGATGCGGAGGATCTTGCCGCGATCAATGAACGCCGCAACTTGGTCAACGCGGCATTGCAAAGTTTGCCAACAAAATTGAAAGAGCCTTTAGTGCTCCGCCACTACACCGAGTTGACTTTCCCGCAAATCGCCGAGGTCTTGAAGGTTCCTTGCACGACAATCAAGTCACGCGTCCACCTGGCGCTCAAACAACTGGAACAAGAGTTGCGCCGGTTGGGCGTGCATGAATGAGAAGGCGAAACATGAATTGCGAACAAATTCGTCTCTGCCTTGTTGAAGAATTGTACGGCGATGCCGCTCTTGGCGAGTGGAGCGCGGCGGTCGCCGACCACCTGCAAGCGTGCGCAACTTGTCAGCAAGAGGCCAACCAATTGCGGCAGGCTCATCGCGCATTGCAGGAATTGGCTGCCACGGATGAAGACAATGCGAATGAAGAACTGGCGAGTGAAGAACTGTTGAGTTGCGCGCCCCATTCCAAAGCAATTCAGACGGAGCAGATTGTCCAGCGCGCGCATGCGGCAGTTGAGCGACGCGGTCGAAAGTGGCGAGCGTTGGGGATTGCGGCCACGGCTGCCTGCGTGCTTTTCGTCGTAGCGATGCTCGCCGGCATGCGCGTGAATTGGGCCGCCGATGGTGTGAGCATCGCCTGGCAGCAGGGCGAATCAGATACAAACGGCGATGGAAGCAGCGCCGCGGCGCGCAACCGTTTGCAAGTTGCAGAGCAACAACTCGCGGCGCAGCGGGAGGAGATTGCAAGTCTGCAGGCGTCGCTCGTTGCAATTGAGGACAGCGTGAGCACGCAGCAACAGACCAGCACAGAGTTGATTGCCGCCGTGCGTCAGAACTTCACGGCGATTCAGATGCAGATGGAACGCAGCGATTTTCGGATTTCGGTTTTGAGAGCGAACGTGCGTGATCTGGGAAACGCGTTGGCACAGTTTTCCGCTGTGCTTGGTTCCCCGGTCTCGTCGACTTCAACCCAGGGAGAGTAAGGATGATTTGGCGACACAACAGATGGAAGCGATTGGTGTTGGCGGCGCTTGCCGTGCTTTGGCTGCCGGCAGCGGCATCCGCGCAAAATGCCCAAGGTGACACCCAACTCAGCGAAGACTTGAGGGTGATGTCCGCTTTGGTGGATGAGACAGTTTCTGACTTCTACAAGAAACTTGGCACAGCAAATTGCATGAGCTGTCACACCGGCAATCTCGGTACGGGATGGCGCGGCGCGCTGGCGGAAGGGCAATTTGCCCATGGCGCTTTGGCGGATTGGCACTTCGGCGCGACGCCTGAGAAGTCCAATGCCACGTTTGTTGAAGGAGTGGGAGTCGTAGTTCAATTGACTGCGCCAGCTTTCCCGGAAGCCGGCGCCATCGACATCGAGGCGAACATCGTCAAGGGCACTCCTTCTCGTTGGGAACAAATGCGGCAAAAGTTGGAAGGTGGCGGAGCGCAATCCGTGCTCGCCACTGGCATGACCGTTGACCTCAAGGCTGTGCATCTTTCGCGAGACGACCTGATTGATAAGTTGGCTTCTCTCTTGGCAGAAAGCGGACACAACTTCCGCAACTTGGGGATGGGGGACAAAATCGCGATCGCTTTGACCTTCGAGAAGTCGAACCAATGGCAGACGTGGACCGGGGCTACGATTGCAAACGCCCATTCGGGATTATCCGGCGAAGGTCAAGCGGCAGGTGAAGGCGGCGTGCAAAGCGGAGTTGGTGCAGGTGGCAACGTCCCAGTGCTCGGTGATGTGCCCCTCATCGGCAACCTCATGGGGCAGACCAAACGCGCCGCGCCGCTGCCAACTCGCATTACGGTGATTGCCAACAAAACGGACATTGACGCAGTTCACGCCGGGACGATGTCGCCGGAGCAATTTCGCGAAGCTGTCAGCGTTCGCGTGATTGAACCGGCAATCAAAGACGATTGATCGACACGATCGGATCGCCATATGAGATTCTGTGGAGCGAAGGCTAGGAGTGTTTTGAGTCTAGCCTTCGCTGTTCACGTGCGGCACAGGGGACTGGGTTTGTTGGGACTCTTAAAAGCGGCGTCGTTCAACTCAGGGCGTTGAGTGACTCGCCAATGATTGCGATCATCTTCTGCAACTCGTCAATTTCGATCGTCAAGCAAGGCGCGAGGTGGAACAACTCCGTGCGTGCGCGGGTGAAAAGTCCACGCTTTCGTGCTTCAGCCAGCAACTGAAACCCGCAATTGGGGCATGCCGCGGCGTCGAGTTCAATCGCCCAAAGCAGACCAATGCCGCGGATTTCACGAACCAGAGGATGGTCAACAAGCGGCGAGAGCTGCTGTCGCACAAGAGAGCCGAATTCCGCCGCGCGGGGGAGAAGATGTTCGCGCTCGAGAATCGCCAGATTCTCCAACGCCACGGCACAAGCAACTGGGTGCGCGGAGTTCGTCGCGGCGTGCAGCCAGGCGGTCTCGCCAGTTCCCGTTGCAATCAGTTCGCCAATCGTGTCATGGACGCCAATTCCGCCCAAGGGAACATAGCCGCTTGTGATGCCTTTGGCGAAGACAACGATGTCCGGCTGGACATTGTAGGACGTGAGCGCAAACCAATCGCCGGTGCGGCCGAAGCCAGTGAGCACTTCATCGGCGATCAACAACACATCGTGTCGGTCGCAGACTTCGCGAATGCGGGGCCAATAGTCCGGCGGCGGAACATAAACTCCACCGACGCCAACAATCGGCTCAGCCACAAACGCCGCAACGTGTTCCGCGCCGATGCGCAAGATCTCCGCTTCGAGCAGGTTTGCGGCGTCCACACCCCGAACGTTCGCGTCGGAACTTTTTGTCGCGCCGGTCTGGCAATGCGGTGGACCATCAATCCAAGAGAAGCCACGCATTCTTGGTTCAAACGCGCGCAGGTATTTGTCCATGCCTGTGGCAGAAAGCGCGGCGAATGTCGTGCCGTGATAATCGCCGCGTCGGGCGATGATGTGCGTCTTGCCTGGCTGCCCGACGCGCTTCCAAAAGTAGCGGGCCGTCTTGAAAGCCGCTTCGTTGGCTTCGGCCCCGGATGTGGTGAAATAGAATTTGTTGATGTCCGGATAGCAGAGTTCGGCGAGTTTCGCAGCCAATTGAACCGCCGGCAAACTTCCGCTGCCAGCGTAAGTGCTGGCGAAGGCTAATTGCCGTAGCTGCGTGGTGGCGGCGCTGACCAACTCTTCGCGTCCGTAGCCCAACAGCACATTCCACAGCCCTGAAATACCATCCAGAAATTCGCGGCCGCGGTGATCAATCAGCGTGGCACCACGCCCTTGCGCCCAAATCAGTCCTTCGGCTTGCAATGCCGCATCGTGGCAGCAGTGCAACAGATGACGCTGATCGAGTTCTTCAGGCGAACGGGTCATGGGCTTTGTGGTTGGCGGTTGGCCGGAAAATCGCCGGAGAATCGTACCCCGTGGCGAGGCATTTTCCCATTGCCGGCGTGTTCAAACATTGCCGAAGCCTGGTTGGCCTGCCCGCTATATCATTCTTGACATAGTCTATATCAGCATTTATATAGATACTCATGAGCTTGGAACACATTCTGTTGGGCATGCTGCGCGAGCCTGCCTCGGGGTATGACCTGAAAGCGGCCTTTGACGAGACCGCTCGCTTCTTTTGGTCCGCGGAGCTCAGCCAGATTTACCCCACGCTTCAGCGTTTGGAACGGCTGGGACTGCTGCGAAGCAAGCGGCAACCGTCGCCATCAGGTCCGCCGCGGCGGGTCTACCATCGCACGGCAGCCGGGACTAAGGCTTTGCGACGTTGGCTGAAATCAGAACCGGAGATGAACGCTCAACGGGTGCCGTACATCGCACAGTTGATTCACTTGGGGGAACTGAAAGATTGCGACACGACGCTGGATTTCCTCGCTCAATTGTCAGAGCAGTTTGAGGCCTTCGCCGATGTGCTGAACACAGCCGCAAAGGAGTTTGAAGAAATGGGCGACGGCGATCCCGCCACGTCTTTGAATGATGTGGAATTCCACGAGTTCCTTTGCGTCAAAATGGGTGTTGAAGTCGCTCAGGCGAGAATCCGCGCGTGCGATGCCGCCACCAAAGCCGTCAAACGGCGAATCAAAAAGCAAATCAAACAAGGAGCCGAGAGCCATGCAATCTCTTCTTGATTTGCTGCATGTCGGTATGCGGTGGTCGCACATTGCCGCCGGATTTATCGGCTTGCTTTTGTTCTGGATTCCCGTCTGCACAAAGAAGGGCAGCAAACTGCACATTCTGACTGGTCGCGTTTTTCTGTGGTTGGCGACTTTTGTATCCGTGACGGCGCTTGTCGCCAGTGGCTGGGGAATCGTATGGCCACGAAGTTTCCTGTCCTGGCGAGTTGCCGATATGCCAACTGACCGGCGGGAAGCCGTGCTCGAGGCTCGCGTCGACGATGTCCGTTTTCTGATGCTGATTCTGTTCTTCCTGGCGATCGCCGTTCTGGCCGGCGTTGTCTTTGGCAGAAGCGCGGTGCGGACCAAGCTTGATCACGCACGGCTGAGGAGCCCTTTGCTATTAGGGCTGGAACTGGCAATGGGTGCAGCCGGATTGATGCTGATTGGCTTTGGGGCGAAAGAACTCTGGGCCAGCGGCGGAGCCGAACAAAAATATTGGATTCACATCGTCCTGGGAGGGCTGGGGATATTCGGTGCCTGGTCCGACTTGAATTATCTGCTTGGGCCACAGCCAGAGGAGCGGATGAGTTGGCTGTATAAACACGTTGAATCGATGATCGGCGTTGGGATCGGGTTCCACACGGCGTTCGCGGTCTTTGGCTTCAGCCGCCTACTGAACTACGTGGAATGGGAGTTGAATGGCATCTGGCTGCTGATCCCGTGGGTCGTGCCATCGATCGTCGGGGTCCCGGCTGCCGCGATTTGGATTCACCGGCTCAGGCAACAAGCTAGCACCACGCCAGAAACGGGCAGTCCACAAGAGGGCGAAGCCTTCCCTTCCCCATAGCGGCGAAGTTGAACGGAGTCGAATCCTTCGATTCAAGCCAAAACCGGCCCCGCAATCGGTTCTGGCCAATACCCTGCGAGAGCCTCGCGACTATAATATTCTGTCGTTCCCGCCTGTAGGTGCTTCGCGCGCGTCGTTACCCACGGTCGCATGACCGCCAATGCTTCGCGCCGCGCAGCTCAATCCCACCTGGCAGCTTTGCCGCCACCTGCTGGCGTTGTCCTCACGGCCTGACCCAATTATCTCGATTGCCAACTAATCTGATGAAGTTCTCCCGACCGTCTGCAAGTCTCCCCGCCATGTTTGCTATGTGCCTGTTGTTCTTCACCGGCGCAAGTTCCTGGCGAACTGAGTTGCCCCAAGACCAACAACAAACAGCAAGCGATGCCAAGACCGTCACGGATGGGCAATCGCTTGAGTCGCAGTACCTCCACAACATTCGGCAGATCACTTCCGGCTTTCAAAAGGCGGGCGAAGGGTACTTCTCTCCTGACGCCAAGACCATCATCTATCAAGCGATCACGGACGAGTACCCGTTCTACCAGATCTACAAACAACCGCTGTCCGGCGGGGAACCGCAGTTGATCTCGCGCGGCCGTGGGCGAACAACGTGCAGCTACTTCTCCCCGGATGGAACCAAGATTCTCTTTGCTTCAAGTCATACGGACCCGCAACTTGATAAGACCGAAGCCGATGCCATTCGTCAGGCGGAAGAAGACGCGCGCAACAATGTGCGTCGCCGCTACCAATGGGACTTTGATCCGCACATGGAAATCTACGAGGCCGACCTGGACGGCCGGAATCTGATTCCTTTGACCAACGCGAAAGGTTACGACGCCGAAGGCGCCTACTCGCCGGACGGAAGCAAGATCGCCTTTTGCAGCATGCGCGACGGCGATCCGGACATCTACATCATGAACTCGGACGGTACCGATGTCCGCCAGTTGACCGACGCACCTGGCTACGATGGCGGTCCGTTCGTTTCGCCGGACGGTAATTGGATCGTCTTTCGCAGTGACCGCGAGAAGAAAGACTATCTTCAGATCCATGTGATCAGTGTGGATGGTGAGAACGACACGGTGCTCACCAACAATGATGGCGTCAACTGGGGACCTTACTGGCATCCAACCAAGCCATACCTGATTTGGTCTGGCGCGGATCACAGTGATCCGACGAAAAGACCCAACTACGATCTTTGGGTGATGAAGTACAAAGTCGAAGACGGCAAGTTCATCGCTGGCGAGAAGACACGGATCACCGATAACCTCGCCGCGGACGTGCTGCCGGTGTTTTCGCCAGATGGCACTCAGCTAATGTGGACAAGCACGCGAACGGAAAATGGCACAAGCCAGCTCTTTATTGCCAATGTCACACTACCAGGCGACGAAGATTGAGGCAGGAAGCCGTTCCTGGCAACCACATCGTGCTTAGCCCTGCAAGCTCTTCGTCCAACTCACCATCCGGCAATGATTCGCGAGCACCTCTTTCACAAGCGCGCCCCGGCGGACCCGATGTTCCGCTGGCGCGGTGGAGATGTCTCTCGGCTTGAAGCCCTGTCGGACGCGGTGTTTGCTTTCGCTTTGGCGTTGCTGTTCATCTCGCAAGGCGCGCCGGATTCCGTCTATGAACTGTGGCGGATTTTCCGGGAGTTTCCCGCGTTCGCCATCACGTTTGCGCTGCTGCTGATGGTCTGGTACTACCACTACAAGTTCTTCCGCCGTTACGGTTTGGAAGACTTGCCGACCATTTTCCTCAACACGCTGCTGTTGTTCATCGTCCTGTTCTATGTCTACCCGCTGAAGTTTCTTTTCACCTTGCTGTGGCAAGGCATGATCCTGGGCGATGCCTTTCCCAACAACGTGCCGCCTGGCGATGAACTTGGGCAATACGTTGTTAACCACGGAATGGAGTTCGCCACGTTCATCTACAGTGCCGGTGTTGTCGGCATTTTTGGGACGCTCGCGCTGATGAACTGTTACGCTTGGACGCAACGCGAGAAGCTGGAGCTTGACGAACTCGAGCGCTTTCTCACTAAGGCGGCCATTCGCACGGATTTGATTTCAACCGGCGTTGGTGTTGCCTCATGCCTCATCGTCGCCGTGGGGTTGCCGCCGCAGTGGGGAGGAATGGTCTATTTCGCCATGCCGGTTGCGCATGGGATCAATGGCTACATCAACGGGAACAAAGCCGAACGACTCCAAGCCCAACTTGAATCGGCGGATTGAAATCCAAGCACCCGCGAAAGACGAATCCAACTATGAAGCTTGAAACGGAAAATGGCGGCGAACGAAACGTCGTCTCGCCTTCTGACATCACCGGCGCCTTCGCAAACCCCAGCAAGATCGGCGAATTTGCGATCCTTGCCAGGCAGCCGATGGAATTCCTCCAGGCAGCAATATTTGAAAACGGCGATTGCGTGCTCGAATACCGCGAAGGCGAATCCGGCTTGCAGTTCCAAGCAACAAAGCCGGTTGATCTCGCCGGCGCGGAAGCGGCCTTTCTCGATTACTTCAACGGCGGAACAAATTGGAAAGAGGCACACGATTGGGTGCCCCTGTCCGAGAGCTTCGAGCCTCCGGTGAGTCAGCACAAGACGGCAACGTCAGGTAAGTCCGGCTGCGCTTCATCTGTGTTGGCACTTGTGCTTATCGCGATGATTGTTGGGCTTGCCCTGCCAAACAAACCTCTCGCGGGCGAGTTCGTTGCTCCGCAAACGAGCGCTACACTCGCCTTCCAGGACAAAGCGGAACGCTCCGAAGACAATGCCGAACGCTCTCTGCCGACCACACAAATCACGGTAGCCCAAATCACGGCCGCACTGCAGGGCGTGATTGGCGAGGACAACAAGTACTACGGATTGATCGCAGGCGTTGCCGTCAAAGGTCAACCGGCAGTTGTCGGGGCTGTCGGCACGCGGAAGAAGAACTCAGATGTCGACATCGAACCAGGCGACAAAATGCACCTCGGCTCGTGCACCAAGGCGATGACGGCCACTGTTGCCGCCATGTTGATTGAGGATGGCCTGTTCGATTGGAACTCAACGCTGCCGGAGTTGCTGCCGAATACGGAAATCCATTCGGGCTATCAGCAAGTGACGTTCCATCAATTGGTGACGCACAGTTCCGGCTTGCCGCGAGATCCTGGGACCGTGCATTTCGCCGGCAGTGAAGACCTTCCCAATGATACGGCGCGGCGCAAACATGTGATTGAGGAAGCTTTGGCAAAGCCGCCGGAGTTCGAGCCGGGCTCGCAGTCCAGCTATTCCAATCTCGGGTTCATTACAGCGGGTTACATCCTGGAGATGCATACGGGAAAATCCTGGCAAACCCTGATGAACGAACGGCTTTTCAACCCGCTAGAGATGTCTTCGGCGGGATTTGGCCCGCCTGCGGCTGCAGGGGACACAGCCCAGCCTTGGGGGCATGTTAAGGGTTTCCTCCTTGGCATTCGACCCAAGAACGATGACAACCCCTCGTACTACGGACCGGCCGGAACGGTCCATATGTCGCTGGCGGATTGGTCGAAGTTTGCCATGTTGCACTTGGGGCATCAACCGCCCTCAGGACAGTTGATCACGGCCGAGTCTTTGGAGTTCCTGCATACGCCCGTTGGCGAGAATGGCTATGCCTGCGGATGGATGGCAACAGAGCGCGAGTGGGCTGGCGGAACGGTCTACACGCACGGCGGCAGCAACGGACGCTCGCGATCCGTGATTTGGATCGCTCCGAAATTGGACATGGCTTTCATGTCCGCCACCAATTCCAACGATGCCGATCTGTGTGATGCGGCGATTGTGGAAATGCTCAAGCTGTGCGAGTTGTTGCCAAATGGAAACTAGCGGCCGCAGCAATTGGAAATTCCGCGCCACAAGCAGTCCTATTCAAAAACTAGTTCCGCAGTGTACGCTTCCCACTTTTCTTGAAAGGCGTTCAGGTCATCCGTGCCCAACACGCTGCGGAGCGTCTTCAATCCGGTGGGATCGTCTTCCGCTTCTTCGCGGAATTGATGGTAGAACTTTTGCAGCAGCCCGTGCTGTTGCAGGTAGTAACACAAGTAGCGCGCCTGGGCATAGTTGGTCCCGCTTCCTTCGCCGTAGAACTCTTGCGTGCTTGTCTGCAGCAACGATTCCAGCGAGCGCAACCTCCCTCGTTCGATTGTTTGCTGCAGTCCGCGCAGCCTCCAGTTGGTGAAGCCGACAATCTTGCCGTCGCGTTCGCCTGACTGTTCGTACAAACTGGCCAACCCTTCGTTGAACCAGGAAGGGCATTGCGGGAAGTTGGCTTCCATGAAAGGATGCACAATCTCATGCACTAGCGTTCCGCCGCCGGTTCCGATATTCATGATCAACGCGCGATGACGCCGCGAGTAATACCCAAAGGGCGTGGTCGGTTCATCGTTGAAGATCTCCTTGGTGTACTTGCGGTAGCTCTCTTCATTTTTGAACAGCCAGACATCCAGGATGCGATTGGGTTCCCTGGGAAAGTACAACTCGTGCAAGTGCGTGACGGCCCAGTTCACCGTGCGCTCGGCTCGCCGTTCAACCGCCTCACGGCTTTCATCGCCGATCACCACGAACGGCCGCGACTCGACAATGTGAAAGTCGCCCTCAGGCAGTTTTTCGCGGAGTGCGCGGATGTGAGCCGCGTAATCCTCGTCATTGAAACGCGGCCGCCGCTCGGCGCGAGTCCCATCTTGCGCGGACTGTTCGCCTGGCGCGGCACTGGAAGTTTGCACTTCGCAGCCGGACGCACTCACAGCCAACAGCACGATGGCGAAACGCACAATCTCACGCGGCCTGGTCATGTTCAAACTCTTGGTTCGAGCAGTCGGTTGAATCGCAGCACTGAATCGTATCGTGCTTGCGATCATCTGGCTGCGGCAATTCTGCGTGGCTGTTACATCGCCGTTACAAACGGAGACCTACGACTCCGCCTCGTTTGAATTGACGAAGTCGCTCCGACCGTCGCCCAACACGCACGACGCGTTTCGAAGTCTTGATTCGGTTGCCAAAGATCATGACGCCAATTTCCAACAAAAGCTGCGCAGTGGGCAAGGCGCGTTTTGAATTCTCGCTGGGGCAGTTTTCGTGGCGACCAATCACGTCTCCATGCACACCTTGCGTCGGCCCACGGAGCAGATTTCCGTTTTCCAGGGGGCGCTCGGAGAGAGCATAAAGCGGGAGATTCAATCGGTCTGACTGGGAGTCTGCGCGCCGCGGGATTCAGCCGCTGCAGATGTGAGAATGAGCCTGGCTGCCGAATGGATTTTTGGCGTTGACGGTTGATATTTTTTCCGCGCGCAAATGGTGGGTGCGAACCTCCTGTCGCTGCGCGGCCCAAACGATGATGGCGGACTAGAAGTAGAAGTGCAACGCGTTGAGCATAAAGCCGGTGATGCTCAACTGCGGCACGCAAAGCACGACCAGCCAAATAACCAGCAACAACACAATCCAGAATCGCCCAGGCGGGCCGTAGTTGGGGGCGAAGACGGGATAGTTCTTGATGGACTTTTTTCGGGCTCGCCAAGCCAGCGCAATGCATAACAGCATCAATGCAATGAAGGCCATGCATGTATTGCCCGGATCGTAGGAATCTAACAAGAATATCTGCCCCAAGATCAATTCGGGTTGGCTCACGATCATTGCCAAGGCCTCATTCCAACTCATCCGTGGGTTTAGCGTTGAAAGCAAAGCCGTTTGCGACTGGATCCAGTCCGCGATCTCGATCTGCACGAACAGCAAAGCAACAAACCCACAGAATACCAGCACGATAGGGCGTTCATGCCAACAGATAGGCATTGGCATCGGGCGCTCGTCGACTGTGTGACTTCGGCTTTCATCTATCTTGCGAAGGCCTGGGCGCCGGGTGATCCGAAAAGCGAATGCAAAACCAACCAGCAGGACCAATGGGACTCCATTTACAGCGATTTCCGCAATGGAGTACGTCGACGATTCGTCCATGATCCACGGCATCGCATTTGGCAAAGCTCCGTACACGTTGTATGCGAGCAACACAGTAAGAACCAAAACACAACCCCAGGCAACGCCAAGGAGAAGCTTCGCGCGACTTCGCCGTCGATTGACGGACAAGCCGCCATCCGGTTGCCATGCGTTCCTCGAGTAGAGTCGCAAAGCCGAAGCAGTCATCGCCAAAACCAAAAGTGACACAAAGGTAAGCCATACAGCGGGAGTCAGCCTTTGCATCACGTTTTGATCTAATTCGGGCAGCAAGGGCGTATGCGCATTTGCTCGCGAGAGTTCGATCCCGCGTACCGCCAAGAAGACAAGAAACGTGACGAACATTGAATCCGCAAGCACCAGTGCAATGAGCGCCGCCGAAGCGAAGCCGCTTCCCAGGCGGATCGTTTTGTGCCAAATGCGGTTGCGCGGCAGTCTCTGTGCTTGCCGCGAAAAACACAATGCGACAATCAACCAGATCGGTAGCAGGGGTTCCCAAATGAACTGAAACTGAGCGCTAGTGCGCTGGCCGGAATCTTGTGTGAGAGCGCCAAAGACTCCCCGAGAGATTGCAGAAAAGAGCAACATGCCTGCTACGGCACATCGTGTCACAATACTCACGAACGTACCGAAACTCGCGTTTGCTTCGCCCGTCAAAACTTGACTGGACAATTTCGTTCGACGAAAGCGCCAAAGAAACAAAGCCTGTTGCAGCAGCCCAATCGAGACCACAAAGACAATTGCGAGAAATGTGGTTTCTCCGATCGTATACACGGTGAGTGTTGCCCCCCACGCTTGCGCATGGAACGCAAAGATGATCGCCGCTAAGAGCGTGAGCAGCATCAAGCCGCGGATCGATCTTGGGAAGATTCGATAGCAGGCAAGTTGTTGCTCGGCCGCTGTTGGTGAAGAACTGCTCATCTGCCCGCTGTCGCTGCTTGGGAGAATGGGTTCTGCGTCACTGGCAAAACCGCCCTCCCAGCATAACTCGCCGTGGTGCCCGCGCGAAAAAAGAAGGCGCTCGCCTATTTGACGAGCGCCTCCTGATGAGTACCTCTTCTGGATTCCGAGTGCCTGGGGCGAGCGCTCAGATGCACCTGCCGCGAGAGTGCACTGCCCCCGCGCTATTGATCGTCCTGGTCGTGCTTCAATTCCTCAACTTGCTTGCGCAGCGCTTCATTCTCTTGTCGCAGTCGCTCGTTCGCTCGGTGCAACTCAAGCTGACGTTCCAGGTCGGCAATCCGATCCTCAAGCGTGGCGTTCCTGGCCGTGAGTGACGCATTCTCTGCCCGAAGTTGTGCGGCGTTTGCTTCGTTTCCCAAGCCGGCGAGCCGCAGGTAGGTCCGCGCCTGATTCACGCCTGCCGGGTCCTGCCCATTGCGC